>CAZZXJ010000088.1:0-14561 GCA_964657905.1 uncultured Stigonema sp. | reverse complement strand
CTAACGGAATCCGCGTCTATGCGCGAGCGCGGTGTGGCTCAAAAAATCCGTTTCACCCATCTTTACACTTTAAGTGCATCAACCAAGATGAAAGTGTTTGGTCTGTAAGAATAACTCGTGGCTATAGGGTGATCGATATTTTTGAAGGTGATACAGTTACTTGGTTTTGGGTTGGCAAGCACGACGATTATGAGCGTTTTTTCTCCTGACATTTCTTCGTTATAGGGATGAGCGAGTGAAAAAGGCTTATTTGGGGTAGTTATAATAATCTCACGCACTCGTAGCAAAGACGCAAGGAAAAACAATGAAGATAAGGGAGGCGATCGCACAGGCAACGCCAGACATAATACAATCAAGATGATGCCATGGATTCCTTATGATCAGGATTAGCGTCGATGAAATAAAACGAGATTTCTTGGGCTACCTTGAGCGTGTTGAGGCTGGGGAAACACTGGTCATTTTACGTGCTGGTAAGCCTGTTGCGGAAATTAAGGCGACGGGAACGGAAGAAGTCACCTTAAGACCTTTCGGACTCTGTGCAGGAGAGTTTGTTGTACCAGAGGATTTTGATGAATCACTACCAGAGAATATTCTCAGTGAGTTTGAGGGGAAATGAGACTCCTGTTAGATACCCATATTTTTCTCTGGTTTATTAGTGGCGATCGTCGATTACCTGATACTTTTATAGAAAGTATTCGTAATACTGATAATGAGGTTTATCTGAGTGTTGTTTCCAATTGGGAGGCAACCATTAAGTATCAATTAGGAAAGTTACCTTTGCCTCAACCACCAGAGACTTATCTGTTGATACAACGTGAGAGACATTTGATTATTAGCCTATCCTTAACTGAGGCTAGTGTTGGACAGCTTGGTAAGCTTGCGAGTATCCATCGCGATCCGTTTGACCGAATGCTAATTTGTCAGGCGCTAGAGCATGATTTGACTATTTTGACTGTCGATGATGCAATTCGTGCTTACCCAGTCAAAGTTTTGACCACGTAACGAAAAATCACATTTTGCTCTGGGAATACTAAAAGTAGCAATTTACTAAAGTCAGAGCAAGATGATGAATTTTGTGAATTTAAGGAAAACGGGCGCTGGTTGGGAATTTGAAACTGAAGCTGACTTAGAAGATTTTGTCTGGGCTAACTTAAAGCAATTACTCGGATTAACTCCTCTCAAGCGTCAATACTTTGTTAAGGGTGAATTTTGCGACATTTTAGCGCTGGATGAGAATAAACACCTCGTTGTGCTAGAACTTAAAAAGACTGAGGATAGATATGTTGTCCAACAGCTAACACGTTATTATCACAATTTGCTTGAGGAGAAACCATTTCTACCAGAAGTAGACTATGAAAAATCAATCCGCTTAATAGCAATCGTTCCAGGATTAGCAACAGAAGCTTCTACGATTGAGGCTCTTACGCAAAAGCTGCGAGAAATGATTCCAGAACTCATCCTTCTCAATAATATTGTGCCTGCTGACCATGTAGGTTCTATCAGCTTTGAGTTAATCGAGGTGGCTTCATAGATGGGTACGTCGTTTACTCCTGAGTTAAAAAAGATTCTTTCATGGGCTAGTTGCTACTTTGAACGGCAAGGTAAAGGCGACCATGAAATTTGGTACAGTCCTATTACAGACCGCCGGTTTGTCGTAGATGGTTCTATCAAGTCACGACATACAGCTAACGCAGTTTTGAAACCTTTAACTGAGCTTAAATCTCCTCCCTCTCTTTGGTCAGCATAAAATATTTCTCTATCACCTGACCGAGGAACAAACTTAAAACCCCAAACAGAATTCCCATTCCCATAATGTTTAACTCAATACTGCCAAAAACACCAACCTTTGGGTTAATAAAACTTAAAATTAGCATAAAGACAGCCGATATACTGCCTACAAGCAAAGACAACTTCACGCTTGCTTTTGAAAACTCATAGGCTCCTGTTTGAGACACTAGGTAGGCAGCAAAGGGAACCAATACAGCCCCTACATAAGCTGCATAAAAAGCCAGGATCAGAAAGACTATCTCGCCTCCCCTCAAAGCAACGACTAGACATAAGAGGGCGTTGATTATTGTGACGAACAGCCGATTAAAGTTAGACACTGGCAGAATATTGAGATCCCAAACAATCTTGCTTTGCACCCGCAACGTGCTACTGCCAACCCCCAGCGCGGGAACCAATAAAGACGCCATCAGCAGAATACCCAAAGGCTTGTCAGTTCCACCACCAATCCACGACAGGATAAAGGGAAGCGTTTCTTTGCCATCAATGCCAGCAGGCAAAATTCCCGCCTTCAGGGCTGCTACCACAATTGATGAAGGTAAGAAGGCAAGGAATAGCAGTAAAATTGCCGCTAACACACAGCCCTGATATACGTTCTGCATATCCTTAGTCTGGACAATAAATTGCTGAGGTCTCATATCTATGAGGAGCAGCAGAATTGTACACAGGGAGATGCCTACTTTTGTTGGTAAAGGAACAAGTTGCAGAGACGAATTAAACTCCAGAGGCGATCGCAAATAATCAACTGTACCGTGTAACACCCACAAACCATAGAGCAGAGCTAAGAAATTTAGCACCAGCAATCCTCGAAATATCCAGCTTGCTTTCTCAACTGGCAGTAAAGAAATAATTGCAAACAAGATAGCCATGAGGAGCATTGTGGGTAGTGTGGGTATCCCCAAGACTTTGAGAATAAACGCTCCAGAAACCAACTGAACGGCTTCAATACCGATCAGCGATGCCCAAAACATCAACCCCACAAAAATTTTTACCCCATCACCGCAGTAAGAACCTAATAATGTCCAGATTGGCTCTACTTGTGTCCAATAAAATTTTGCCACTCCCATCATAGTGATCGTACCCAAGGCTAGGGAAACAGCGTAGAGGCTGCCAGCAGACCCTAAAGTCAATGATTGTTCAGCTGTTCCCAGAATAAAACCCAAGCCGTAATGTGCGGATACAAGCATTGCTGCTAGCGAGAAGGTATCCAGTCTGCGGTTTTCTATCATATAAACTTAATAGCGGCACATAACAGATGGGAAAAAGGGGAAACTGACTGTGCAATGCAAATCGATCCATCATGCATAGCGATCAAAATGGTAATGCACAGTCCTGTCCCGTCACACAAGTCCAACCAATTTTGCGCTCAGATCCCACATACGTTCAGCTTTTTCATCATCGCGGGCTTGGGGAGAAACCTTTTGAACAAACGACTTACCATCTTTCTTCTGTCGATTCCCCCAGCTCCAATAGGCACCGGATTGTTTGTATTCAGGATCGGCAACCACCGCCGCTACCCGATCGCCAGCCAACTCCTGAGACACGTACCCACCAGTGATATACTTCTGGAATTTGGGGAAGAGTTTCTGAAATAGGGGATAGTGGTTGCGGAATAGTGGCGTTTCTGCAACACACCCAGGATAGAGAGAGGTGAAGGTAATCCCGGTGGATTCGTGATACCGCCGATGCAGTTCCCGCATGGTCAGCACGTTGCAGACTTTGCTGTCCTTGTAGGCTTTAACGGGTTCAAATTTCTTGCCATCAATCATCGAGATTGGCTCTTTAAATCCTGCTGCAAAGCCATCCAGATTTCCTAAGTCCGGACGCGGCGGAATCTTGCCGCCCAACTCGTCCGGATTGTGCGTCACGGTTCCCAAAATCACCAACCTCGGATCGGAAGCATCAATATGCTTGAGATCCTCAAGCATCAGGTTACACAGGAGGAAATGTCCGAGGTGATTGGTGGCTACGCTCAATTCATATCCGTCTACGCTTCGCAACGGCTCCTTTAATAAAGGCATATAGATTGCAGCGTTGCACACTAAAGCGTCTAGGGACTTGCCACTCGCCCTGAAGTCCTTCACGAACTGTCGAACGCTTTCTAAAGAGGCTAAGTCGATGTGCATGATGGTGTAGCTATCCTGCGGCATTCCCACAGCAACTGCCGCGAGTTCCGTCTTGGGTAAATCCCGACATGCCATTACCACATGCCATCCCCTTTGGGCAAACGCTTTCGCGCCGTACAAGCCGACCCCTGAGGAGGCACCCGTGATTACGACCGTTGACTTCCGATGTTGTTCCATCTATTCAGACTTCGTTGACCAGTGTTAAGTGTCTCCATGATCTCACACAACTGAGTCACCAGTCAGCATAATTCGTAATTATTACGAGCCAAAATGCGGTGTGGCTGTGCCTCCCACATTATTGGCGTCCCCACGCATGATAGCTTCGCCTTGAAATAATGAAGACATGCATTATTTCAAGTCCATAATTGAAGAAGAATACAGGAGTCAGGAGTCAATAGTCGGGGATTCAGACCCACGAGGCAATTGTTGACCGCGCTCATCTTCGATTTAGCTCCGTGCTTAAACTTTGCGTAAGTCTTGGCGAAGTACACGTTCGCGCAGAGGCGACCACAGGAGAAGAAAGAACAGAAGAAGAATGGTAATCTTGTAGCGGTTCGGGAGTAATGAACGATGAGCGAGTGAAAAAGGCTTGCTTATTTGGGGTAGTTATAATAATCTCACTCATGGACACTAGGAGGGCGGCTCCCCGCTTTCTGAGGCACAAAGGGGCTCTTGTAGAACAATAAAGATCAGGGAGGCGATCGCACATGGTACAGTTATCAACAAAAATCCTGACTTTGGAGGAGTTTCTCAAACTGCCGGAAACAAAGCCTGCTAGTGAATACATTAACGGTCAAGTTATTCAAAAGCCAATGCCTCAAGGAAAGCATAGTAAGTTACAAGGTAAGTTAGTCACTGCCATCAACGAGGTGGTTGAGAGTCGGAAGATAGCTCTAGCTTTTCCAGAGTTGCGGTGTTCTTTTGGTGGGCGTTCCATTATACCAGATGTAGCTGTGTTTGCTTGGGATCGGATTCCTCTAGATGACCGTGGAGATGTGGCAAATGTTTTTGCAGCTGCGCCAGATTGGACAATTGAGATTCTCTCCCCAGACCAAAGCACAACTAAAGTCATTGGAAATATTTTACACTGTCTTAAGCATGGTAGTCACTTGGGTTGGTTGATCGATCCAGACGAACGCTCAGTGTTGGTTTATCCACCAAAGCAACAACCAGAAATTTTACAAGAGGAACAGGAGATATTACCAGTCCCCAATTCAGTCAGCGACCTTCAGTTGACTGTGGGGCAGCTATTTGGATGGTTAAAACTGTAAGTAATATCATGTCCGGTTAAATACTTATGATATACAGCCGCCACATTGTAAGGGCGCGGAAACCGCGCCCCTACGGTTTAATGGTGCTGTAAGGTCTCACATCACCGGAGCGGACATCGCTGTTGTTAATTGGAACGCAATCAGGCAATTTGAAGATTTTGCGTAGGGACGCGGTTTCCGCGCCCTTATAATGTGGCACGGGTTCTTCTCTGTGTGTTCTCTGTGCCTCTGCGGTTCGTTTAAAAATTCTTTGTGTAAGTCATAAATTTCTCAAATCATAAAAAAATCCTCATGGGTGGCGGTTGAAGATTAGTCCACACCGTGAGGATAGCTACATAGCTCAACGCCTATGCGGTCACTTAATGATTTCCTTGACCTTGTTCATAATGCCTTCCGGGTCTATTCCCTGATAGGGGAACTGTTCCCACAGACCGCCACAACCCTCTTTGTGAATGCCTAAGTGGGCAAATTTCGGTGTGAGTCCGCGCTCTAGCAACCAGGTACCAAAGCGGCTACCAAGTCCCGTCTTGCGGTTTAACGATTCCACCACTAGCACAAATGGAGAGTGACCAACCTTTACGAGCATTTCTTCATCAATGACGTTAAGTGTAGGCTTGTTGATTAAGCCCACATCAATTCCTTCCTGCTTCAGAAGTTCCACAGCGTCCACTGCTCGGTACAATGCATCGCCAAAGGTAATGATGTAGCCAGCAGTACCTTCACGTACAACTTCATCCTTACCAGGAACGAAGGTGTAACCTTCTTCATATAAATCTTTGCCATTGGCATCGAGGATGTTTGGCACTTTAGAACGGGTAGAGAAGATAAACCGTAACCCTGGGTCGAAAAACACCGCTTCGACGCAGGCTTTCATCTGTGCAGCATCTGCTGGGAAGTACAACCGTGTTTCATAGGCGTCATCCAGCCCGTTGTCAGCAAACAGATTATTCATCCCAAAATGGCAGGTATTATCCGCCATGTCGTCTACGCCAGAGTGAGAGAAGTGACACAGGACATTGGAGTAATTTAGACGCGCCATGGTAATTTCCGAAATGCACATCTCGAGAAACGCGCTAAAGGTGCCAAAGATGCCTTGCTTGCCTTTTTCCATGCCAAATCCGGCGGCGGCGGAAAAGTTACCCCGCTCCATAATGCCAGAACTAATGAAGATTTCTGGATAGGCCTCGTGAATTGTTTTCAGTCCACAAGAACCTTCTAGGTCACTGTCGATGCACATCACCTTTTCAGTGCGCTCAGCTTCACTCATGTGGCTTAGTACAGACACCACCGCTTCGCCAAATACGTTGCGGTTAGAACCCATTTTATCGCCGGTTCCGATAAATTTATAGCTGTTCTTGGGCTTTTCAATGCTCTTGAGGTATTTGACGGCTTCTGTTTGTCCACGCGAGTCTAGGTAGGCGATCGCCTTATCTACTGGAATAACATCGTGACCATGAATAGAACCCTCAATGCCTTCAATCCCCACAGCCATCTTCCGCTTGTTAACCAATGCGACCGGTCCATCAGTCGTCACTGCTTGACAGATGCGATGATACAATTCATCCAAGTCCTCGCCATCTCCTTCGTTCACATTCATGCCGTGACCAGCTAGGGTCTTGGAGACACTGAAACCAGGGAGGTAATCTGAAGGATGTCCGGCGATCGTGACATCATTATCATCGATAATCAGCTTGACATTGAGATTCTTGGCAACTGCCAGACGTGCAGCTTCCGCATCATTGCCTTCCTGCTGCGAACCATCAGACCCGAGACAGATAACGACTTTGCCAGGATTGGCCATTGCCACGCCATTAATGTATGGCCACATGTGTCCAAGCCTTCCGGAACTAAACTTCACACCTGGTGTCAGCCCGAGTTCGGGGTGCCCAGGTAGTTCGGCAGAAGCTTCGCGATAATGGGCAAGATGCTCAGCAGGCAATTCTTTGTGCAGAGTAGCCATGAGATATTGCGTCGCCACCCGGTGTCCCGCCTCATCAAAGAAAATCGGCACGAATTTATCTGGCGCTCCTCGGAACAACGCATCAAGGATTACCACCTCCGGTACTGTGTCGTAAGGACCACCAGTATGCCCACCGACACCTCTGGCAGCGCCTGTGGCAGTGAAGAAAACAATCGCATCGCGGCAAAGTTGAATGTTAGCGAGCAGCGTCTGCCGCTGCTCATGAGTCAGGCTCGAATTTGCAGGATCTAGTGCCAGTGGCTTGTAAGCATCAAGATCAATTGGAAAGCTAGCTTTAACAGTAGTAGTCATGGCTGTTGTTCCTGAATTTAAGTGATTGTCACAGACGTAACCATCATCGTTGACAGTCCTCTGCAAAGGCGAACCATATAGTTATACTGGATTGCAGTCAACCTTCACACCACGTTACACACTCTCTATATAGACCCGAGTGTATCGCGAATCCTGGCATTTTCAGTTGAAAATTCGAGACAGAGGACGTTGAGACAAAGAGTAAATTTTGTTGCCCAAATTTTTAACTTTACTGTAACAGACACAGTGCTTTGCAACAGCGAGTGTTTATCCTCATAGCGTTTTTGTAAGGAAACATAGTTATTACATTTATTAACTTTACATTATTTAACTAAATTTATAAATAGAGGGTTAAGACCATAATTCTTACTTAAGGATTGTTTAAGGCATTAATCGAACGTCCACAAACGTTGTGTTAAACAGGAGATCTCGCGAGCCTAAATGATTCGTGAACGCGGATAAACCGGGTTTCTTGCACTGTTAATTTTCATAAATCAAATAGGATTGCTATAGTATTGACAAATGCAAACAAAAAGATTAAGAAAAACTTTTTTTAATTAAAAAAAGTTAAGGAGTACACTAACTATCGCAGTTATGATATGAAGGAAGTACACTTTACTAAAAAAGGAGTCAGGAGTCAGGAACCAGAATATTGAGTTCTCATCATGACTGAAGTCACGACTTCTGACTACCTAAATCGATGTACTGCAAGCAATTGAAACCCGCTATACTTATTTAAACAAACCATCTTGACAGTGCCGCCAGGTTTTTAAGTAGCAAAAAGCTCTGCAGATAGGTATGTGAAACAGCGATGTCTAACAACAAGTTTTTAAGCCCATAGCAACTGAAGCCAAGTTTTTAAACTAACAATTCCGTCTACTTGCAGATTGTTAGACTTTTGAAAAGCCATGATTGCTTTCTCTGTTTGTAAAGTAAAGTTACCGTCCAAATTACCAGGATCAAATTCCGGTTTTGTGAGGTTTTTTAGACGTTGTTGAATTCCCTTGACTATTGAGCCTTTTGCTCCCTGCTGGAAACTGTTGAATCTATCGAGATCAGCTCGATCACTGACACCAGGCACATTTGGAACATCTCCTTTGTATTGATGTATGAGCCAGTTACCTTGCCCCCAACACAGAGGAACTGAAGGTGTTGGCACGTCGTAATTAGCAATCCACAGAGGGTAGTCGCCAAATTCGCGAGGATCGCCAAGAGCATCTGTCCAAAAGCTAGGACCAGTGTAAATAATCGGCTTAATTTTCTTGCCTGTTTGCTGGATAAGTGCTTGCTCCACCACCGCAAGCCACTGCTGCATATGGTCAACATATGAACTGGGATCTATGGGCACTTCTTTGCCGTTTCTGTAAGTGCGTTCTACATCTAATACAGGTGGTAAGTCACCAGGCTCAAGCTTGCCCATCGTCTTGAGGAATTCGTTTGCCTGGTCTTTAGGGTCAGATGTCATAGTAAAGAAGTGATAGGCACCCCGAGCTATGGCATACTGTTTAATGATTGGCCAATGATGAGAGAAACTGCTATCTTTTAAAGTCTTGCCTTCAGTTGCTTTAACAAAAGCAAATGTCTTGCTAGAATTCTTAACTTCTGCCCAATTTACGCTCCCGTCCGTATCCGCAACATCAATACCGTACATATTTGCACCCTCGCTTCAATTAGTTGGATAAATGATCAATCGGGTAAGGCTTCCTGTATACATATTTTAGCGATTACCCTCTCTCTCTATCCTTAGTAGATGTCATTGAAAGCAACTTATGCACTTTGTGGGATTCAGTATTCCCCGTCCTAAATCTGGGCGGGTAATACTGAATCCCCGCAAGAGAATTGCGTGTGGCGCAAATAGAGGTTTTTTGCCTATCCCCTACTGAGTCTTAGTTACAGGCTGGACCACAGTCAGGTCATAAGGGCGCTCTATATCATCTTCACCCATATACTCACCATTTTGAATTTCCAGAATAATCAGTGGAATAGATCCTGGATTTTCAACTTTATGAAGCGTTGCGGGAGGAACATAGGTTGACTCGTTTCTATTAAGTAATCTTTCCTCGTTACCGCAAATCACCTTTGCTATGCCAGAAACTACAACCCAATGTTCACTACGGTGATAATGGACTTGTGGTTTAATGCCGTACTTAGGTTTGATTTCGATCCGATTAATTCTATAACTATCTCCTTCCTCTATGACCTCAACTTGACCCCAGTATCGGATACCTGAATGTGAAGAAGATTGATTGATATTTGACTGAGCATCGTTTTCATTCTGAGTCATAACTATTTTCTGAAATAGACAGCTATTACTATTGTTCAGCAATCTGGAGTTAAAAGCAGCGATTAGCTCTGGGAATCTCTAAACTACTTGAATACCTGCATGGTAGCGAATGTGATCCTCAATAAAACTAGCTATGAAATAATAACTGTGGTCGTAGCCGTTTTGATAACGTAAGCTCAAAGGCTGATTAACTGCCGCACAAGCCTGCTCAAACACCTCACTCAGCAGCTGCTGAGTGAGAAATTGATCAGCAGTACCTTGGTCTATAAGAATGGAACTGTGATATCCAACTTGACGTACCAATTCACTAGCATCATAGGCACGCCAACTTTCTTGATTGTCACCTAAGTAGCGGCTAAACGCCTTTTGACCCCAAGGACAGCACATTGGTGCAGCGATGGGTGCAAAAGCTGATACTGATTTGTATTGCTTGGGGTTTCTCAAAGCGCAGACAAGCGCACCATGTCCCCCCATTGAATGACCGAAAATACCTTGTTTGTCTGATTGTACCGGGAAATATTTGGCAATTAAAGCTGGCAATTCGTGAACAACATAGCTATACATTCGGTAGTGAGATGCCCATGCTTCCTCAGTAGCATCCACATAAAAGCCCGCACCTGTACCAAAATCCCAGTCGTCATCCTCACTCCTGATACCAGTATTACGGGGGCTAGTATCTGGTGTCACAAGCATCAATCCGTATTTTGCTGCATATTGCAGCGCCCCCGCTTTGACCATAAAGGTTTCTTCCGTACAAGCCAAACCGGAGAGGAAATACAGAACTGGCACTGGTTCCTGAGTAGCTTGGGGTGGTTGGTATACGCCAAAGCCCATGTCCCCGTGACAGGTGGAGGAGGAATGCCGATAAAAGCCGAGTTTGCCACCAAAGCATTTATATTCTGAGTTGAGGATGAGGTTAGTCATCAAAGGTCACCACACTCCGAATAGACTCGCCCTTGTGCATTAAATCAAAAGCATCATTGATTTGTTCTATGGGCATCACATGGGTAATCAAATCGTCAATATTGATTTTGCCCTGCATGTACCAATCAACTATTTTTGGCACATCTGTGCGTCCTCTGGCTCCACCGAATGCTGAGCCTTTCCAAACACGCCCAGTCACAAGTTGGAAAGGACGGGTACGAATCTCCTCACCAGCACCAGCAACGCCAATAATTACGCTAACGCCCCAACCTTTATGACAGCATTCCAAAGCTTGGCGCATAATATTTACATTGCCGATGCATTCAAAGCTGTAATCAGCACCACCTTTTGTTAAGTCAACGATGTAGGAAACCAAATCGCCCTCAACTTCTTTAGGGTTGACGAAGTGAGTCATGCCAAACTTTTGTGCCAAAGCTTTCTTTTGAGGATTGACATCTACGCCTACAATCATATTAGCTCCAACCATCCGCGCTGCCTGGATGACATTTAAGCCAATACCGCCTAAACCAAAAACCACCAGATTCGCTCCTGGTTCCACTTTGGCTGTATTAATGACTGCACCTACGCCCGTTGTTACGCCACAGCCGATGTAACAAACTTTATCAAAAGGTGCGTCCTCTCGGATTTTTGCCACGGCGATTTCCGGCAACACTGTATAGTTGGCAAAAGTGGATGTACCCATATAGTGATGAATCATTTGCCCATCAATGGAAAAGCGACTGGTACCATCGGGCATCACACCGCGCCCTTGAGTAGTGCGAATTGCCTGACAGAGATTGGTTTTAAAGCTAAGACAATATTCGCACTGGCGGCATTCTGGGGTATATAGAGGAATAACATGATCTCCTCGCTTCACACTGGTGACGCCTTTCCCTACCTCCACAACGACACCAGCGCCTTCATGTCCCAAAATTGCTGGAAATAAACCCTCGGGATCGGCACCAGAAAGAGTGTAGGCGTCAGTATGGCAAACCCCACTGGCTTTTATCTCTACCATGACTTCCCCATCACGGGGTCCTTCAAGTTGAACTGTTTCAATAGTCAACGGCTTACCGGAACCGTGAGCTACGGCTGCGAGTACTTTCAAGGTCAGTCCTCCTTTTATGTTTCCAGAAGTTAATTGACAAAATTATATTGAGGTTAAATGCGACCTTGTGAGTCCATTTGTGACAGTTAAAAATGACATGACTTTTGTAAATTCGTAATCATCCTGAAGATAGAGTGAAATATGAGGTATTAAATTAACCTTGCTACTGACTTTTCCGGACACGAATGAATGATGCTTTTAATTAGGCGATCGCCTCCCGAAAAATTTTGTTTCCTACCCCCATCCTTGACCACATTTCAAGTATGATTATTTATTGACAAGTCTACCGTAAGCTTAACCATCGCGGCTGACTAGCATCCAAATGACAATCATGATGAGCATAGCAACAAAGCCGTATGGAGTACTCAGCAGGCTCGCCCATCGCCAATACCACCAATAAAATCAAAACCATAGGGAAAAATTCCACTAGAAGCGTAGCTACTACGTCTATGTTTAACTTTGGAAATTCGGTAAGATGCTGAAATGATAGACCACGATCGCCTGTTTAAAGAACTCCTATCTAACTTTTTTCCGGAGTTTATTGAGCTATTTTTTCCTGATATTAGCGCCGAGTGGGAACGCGACTCGGTACAGTTCTTACCATTGGAAGTCATTACCGATGTCACTGAGGGAGAAAAGAAAATCCTCGATATTGTTGTGCAAGCGTCATTGAGAAACCAAGATACTTTATTTATCATTCACACTGAACACCAGTCCTATTCCCAGACTGGCTTTAATCGACGAATGTTTATCTATTTTGCTCGGTTGCACGAAAAATATGCCCTTCCCATTTATCCGATTGTCATTTATTCCCACGATAGCCCCAAAATACCTGAACCAAATTCCTATCGGCTGGAGTTAGCAAAGAAAATCATATTAGAGTTTAATTATGATGTAATCCAGCTAAATCAATTGCATTGGCAGGATTTTGTGAATCAGCGAAATCCCGTGGCTAGTGCTTTGATAGCAAAAATGCGGATGAGAGCAACTGAACGTCCCCAAGTCAAACTGACATCATTACAATTGTTAACAAGTCTTAGACTTAACCCCGCACAAGTGCAGTTAATTTCCGGCTTTATTGATACATATCTTGAATTGAACTCCCAAGAAGAAGTCGTGTTTCAAGAACAACTTGCTACCATTGAACCAAGAGAACAGGAGGAAGTTATGCAGATTGTCACCAGTTGGATGCGACAAGGGGAAAAGCAGGGAGAATTAAAATTGCTGATGCGCCTACTTAACCGCCGCTTAGGAGAAATTAGTCCACAGCTAAAGGGTAGAATCGAAAATTTGTCAACATCCGATATAGAGAATCTGGGTGAGGCACTGCTGGATTTTTCTTCTGTTGCAGATTTAGAAGCTTGGTTTGAGAATTTCAGCTAGTTGCTATAAGTACGAAGAGCAGGAGCGATCGCCTGCTCTTCCTTAGCTTATATCTTGCACCTATGGGAATCATATCAAATCCGGTTAAATGAACACACAAAGGGTAGGGGCACAGCAGTGCTGTGCCCCTACAAATACCATGTGCAATCAACCGGATTTGATATAACCTAGTAAGGAACAAAAAACTGGTGAAAGAAAGAGACACCAAAAGAAAGATGAGTTTTCGTAATTAAAAGTAGTTAAAAAACCCTTAGAAGTAGTGGGATTACGTAATCAATCAGGTCAGGCGATCGCTAATCCTAGAAAGTGTCTAAATTTGCCTTTACACCCAAATACATGAGATAAAAAGGCGTGTAAAGGATTTATAGAAAAGCCAGAGAAATGGTTTTAATTCTTAAGCGCGGGACAAGGGCTAGTTTACAAGAAAAGTATCGTTGATGGCGTCTCAGCACCAAAGAGAAAAATCGCCCGCTTAGTCTAAAGTTCGGTTATTCTCTTTTGTGCTAAGTCTATAGTTCCCAAGTCTGAGATTTAGATATCAGCTAACATCAGGTTTTGATCCGAGGTATTCGCTTTGAGTTAATATAAGTAGTCTGGTGCGATAAAACGCTCTTAGTGCTAAAAAGTTCATCACAGGATTGAAGCGCGAGCTTTAACCGTATAGATGATGACCGCCTGCGGACAATATATCAGTAAACTCATGAGTCAAATCATCTGGATTGCAAGACACGCTAACCGCCTCGACTTCGTAAACCCTGATTGGTTGCTCACCGCAGAACGACGCTACGATCCACCACTGTCGGAAGATGGTATGGTGCAGGCAAAGCAACTAGCTAAGCGCCTGAAGGGAGAAAACATTGCCCATATTTTTGCTTCACCCTTTCTGCGAACGGTACAAACGGCTAATGCGGTGGCAGAAGTTCTCGATTTGCCGATTCAACTGGAAACAGGCTTGAGCGAATGGCTTAATCCAGCCTGGATGACAGAAGAACCACAAAGACTCTCAACGACCGCATTAACCGAATTATTCCCTAGAATTGATACTAGCTATGCTCCGCGCATTGCCGCCAAACATCCGGAAACATACGAACAAATGCTAGAACGTTCAGGGCAAGCCGCCAGATGCCTTGCAGCTGAATTCTCCCCAAACGATATACTTCTGGTAGGACACGGTGCATCCGTACTGGGAGCGGCAATCGGGTTAGTAGGCGACATTGCCAGAACGGAAGTGAAGGCTTCGTTGTGTTCCCTAGTGAAAGTTGTGCGTCATCATCCAGAATGGTTGCTAGAACTAAAGGGAGATACTTCCCATTTGAGCCAAGTAGAAGAAGTTATTCGCTTTAATTAAATTTGCTAATGGCTAATGGTCACAATTAGCTATTAGCAACTAACAACTAACAACTAACAA
>CAZZXJ010000087.1:0-14565 GCA_964657905.1 uncultured Stigonema sp. | reverse complement strand
AATATTCTAAAGCAGCTTTACTGATAACTTCTCCAGGCATCAAAACAGGAATACCAGGGGGATAGGGACAGACGATTTCGGTAGAAATGCGATCGCTTGTTTCTTGCAGGCACAAAGTTTCTGTTGCGGCAAAAAAAGCTTCACGGGGCGAAAAATCCATAGAAGATCCCACACTACTAACAATATTATCCCATATGGGGGTTTTTAGAACCGCCTGAACCGGCAAGGATGTGATTCTTCCATACAATGCGGCAAGAGTAGTGAAACCATCTACCAATCGCTCAATATCCTCCTGGGTATTGCCCAAACTGATAATAAAGGTCAGATGTTGCAGTGACGGGAATTCAGCAGTCACACCCAGCTTGTCATTGAGAATTTCATCGGCTTCAAAGCCAGTCAAACCTAAGCCAGAAACTGTAACAGTTAACCGCGTTCTGTCTAACCTCACCCCGCCTCCGGCACCCCTCTCCGCTTGCGGAGAGGGGTTGGGGGGGAGGTCCAAAACTGATAATCCAGGAATTAGGCTGATCCGGGTTCTTGCTTCTTCCGCAAGTTGCAATGTGCGGGACATCAAATCTTTGCCATGCAGTGCCATTTGTTGACGTGCAGCATCTAGAGAAGCTAGGAGTAAATAACTAGGACTGGTAGACTGCACGAGCTGCAACGCTTGACTGACGCGATCGCGATCAATCCTATTACCTTGGACGTGCAGCATTGATGCCTGTGTCATGGCACTGAGTACTTTGTGAATGGATTGTACGGTTAAATCGGCATCTGCTGTTAAAGCTGGGGTGGGTAGTTGGGGATGAAAGGCGAAATGTGGGCCGTGCGCTTCATCTACCAGTAAAGGAATATTGTATTGGTGGGCGAGGGATGCGATCGCACCCACATCTCCACAAACGCCATAATATGTGGGATAAACCATGAACACCGCTTTCGCATCGGGATGCTGTTCTAATGCCACTTGTACAGCGCTTGGTGTGATACTGTGGGCAATATCTAAAACTGGATCGTATTCTGGATGGACAAAAACTGGGATAGCGCCAGAGAGAATTAAACCTGCTATTGCCGAGGAATGGACATTTCGCGGCAGGATGATTTTATCTCCTGTGCTACAGGTAGCCAATATTGCTGCCTCAACTCCACAGGTAGAACCATTGACCAAAAACCAAGTCCGTTGTGCGCCAAATGCATCCGCTGCTAGTTGTTGTGCTTCCTGGATAACAGCACTAGGTGCGAAGAGGTTATCCAGTTCTGCCAATTCTGGTAAATCGGAGCGAAACACAGTGAGGCCGAACAAATCAGCTAAGGGTTGAGAAATGCCTTGTCCTCGCTTGTGTCCGGGGGTATAAAACGGTGCATGAGGATGCTCTGCACAGGCTTTTAAGGTGTCTAATAAGGGTGTTTGGTTTTGATTGAGCATTTTTGATAAACGAACCGCAGATGAACGCAGACGGACGCAGATGAGGAAGAAAGTATTTGTGTGTTTGTGTATTTATGGTTAAAATGAGGTTTTTGGGTATAGCCATTTTGGGGGATGTTAGTAGTGTTGCTTGTAATTTAGTTTGGTAAAGTCGAATAATTTTATTGATTTACGATGATTTATCCCTCTCCTGGTCCTCTACCTGATCCATCGATTCCCAATCCTGAACCGAATCCGTTACCGCGTCCCGAACCATTACCAGGACCAAGGATTCCCCAACCTCCTATACCAGAACCCGAACCAATACCTAATCCGGTTCCCCAACCGCTACCGGAACCAGCACTTGAACCAATACCTAATCGGGTTTGAGGTGGCTGGGTTACTGTAAACTTTAATCTAAAATCTAAAATGCTACGAGCCGGAATTGTCGGACTCCCTAACGTCGGAAAATCTACTTTATTCAACGCTGTGGTTGCTAATGCTAAGGCTGAAGCGGCTAACTTCCCTTTTTGTACCATTGAACCGAATGTGGGTATTGTCTCTGTGCCAGATGAGCGGTTAAATGTTTTAGCTAAGATTTCCGCTTCGGCAGAAACTCTCCCAGCCCGTGTTGAGTTTGTGGATATTGCCGGTTTGGTCAAAGGTGCTAGTCAGGGTGAGGGACTAGGTAATAAGTTTTTGTCTCACATCCGGGAAGTAGATGCGATTGTGCATGTGGTACGTTGTTTTGAGAATGACGACATTATTCACGTTGCCGGTTCTATTGATCCACCAAGGGACATTGAAATCATCAATTTGGAACTTGGTTTATCGGATTTGGCTCAAATTGAGCGGCGGATCGAGCGCACCCGCAAACAAGCTCGTACTAGCAAAGAAGGTCAGGCAGAATTAGCATTGTTAGAAAAATTAGCTGCTGCATTAAATGAAGGTAAATCGGTCCGACAGGTGAGCTTGACTGAAGAAGAAGCTGAGACTATTAAAGGACTGGAACTGCTCACTGCTAAACCGATTATTTACGCAGCCAATGTGTCAGAAGATGACTTGGCAACAGGTAATGAATACGTGGAAAAAGTGCGGCAAATTGCAGCGACTGAAAATGCACAAGTCGTGGTAGTTTCTGCACAGGTGGAATCAGAATTAGTTGAATTACCAGAGGAAGATAGAGCAGATTTCCTAGCATCTTTGGGTGTAGAAGAAGGGGGTTTGAAATCTTTGATTCGCGCTACTTATAAACTTTTAGGTTTGCGGACTTATTTCACAACTGGTCCCAAAGAAACCCGTGCTTGGACAATTCATGCTGGGATGACAGCACCGCAAGCAGCCGGTGTGATTCACAGTGATTTTGAACGGGGATTCATTCGTGCTGAAACTGTTGCTTATAATGATTTAGTTGCAGGTGGTTCGATGAATGCTGCAAAGGAAAAAGGGTTAGTTCGCAGTGAAGGAAAAGATTACGTTGTGCATGAAGGCGATGTACTGTTGTTCCGGTTTAATGTGTAATACAGCCGAAATTAGAAACCCGATTTCTAAGTCTGTTAGTCAACTAAATTTTGGCACATAGGGATTTCAATGACAAATTCTGTACCTTGACCCACTTCGCTAAAACAGTACAGTTGACCGCCATGTTTTTCAATAATAATCTGATAACTAATAGATAGACCCAAACCCGTACCAACACCAACAGCTTTAGTAGTAAAGAACGGATCAAATAAGCGTTTTTTGACTTCTGGTGTCATTCCGGGTCCATTATCAGCAATGCGAATGGCAATCTGATTATTTTCTAAAACTTCAGTGCTAATGTGAATATGGGGAGTAGTCATTTGGCCTTTGTCCTTTACAAATGACTCTTCTAATGCATCAATAGCATTAGCCAGTAAATTCATCAGCACTTGGTTAAGCTGTCCCGCATAGCACTCCACTAGTGGTAAATTGCCATAGTTTTTAATGACTTCAATATCCGGATAATCCGGTTTAGTTTTCAGGCGATTTTGGAGAATCATTAGTGTACTATCGATCCCCTCATGAATATCTACTTCCTTCATCTCGGCTTCGTCATGACGGGAGAAGCTTCGTAATGACCGAACAATTCCCCGGATGCGATCAGATCCTAGCTTCATGGAAGACAGCAGGTTTGGCAAGTCTGAAACCAAGAAATCTAAATCTATGGCGTCAATTTCCTCTATAATTTCTGGTGTAGGTTGGGGATATGCTTGCTGATAGAGTTTTAGTAAGCGTAGTATGTCCTTGGTATATTCACTGGCGTGAGCTAAGTTGCCATAAATAAAGTTAACGGGGTTGTTAATTTCGTGAGCTACACCAGCAACTAGCTGCCCTAAACTAGACATTTTTTCACTTTGCACCAACTGGGTTTGGGTTCTGTTAAGTTCTTCCAAGGTTTGTTCGAGTTGCTGTGCCTGTTTTTGGGCAGTGGTAGCAGTGTGGTGGGTTTGGGTGTAGAGTTCAGCTTGGTTAATGGCAATGGCAAGCTGATCAACCACCGCTTGCAGCAATTCCACTTCACTGTCAGTCCAAGGACGAGGGCAAGTACAGTGAGCACAGACAATCACACCAATGTCGCCAGAAAGAGTTTTAATCGGCAGCACAATTTCCGATTGGTATCCTAAAGATTGCAACAACTTTCGATGGATTGGCTCTGTAAAACTTACCACATCATCTATTCGCAGTATTTCTTGGTTTAAAAACTGCTGAGTTACTGGTCCAACCACAGTAGCAGGGTAGCAACCTAGTTCACTAGGCAGATCTGAGTTTTTTGCTTCCTTGATGATTTCCCAAGTCGGTGGGTCAGCGTCTAGTTTATACCAACTGAAGCTACAGCGATCAATCAGCAGTAATTGCTGAATTTCCTGGATTGCTGTTTCCACCACTGTATCTAGGTTAAGGGAGTGACGGATTTGACTAGCTAGCCTGTTGAGCAGTTGTTCCCGCTGTGCTAGTTCTCGATACCGTGCTTCTGATTGCCGTAGTGCTTCCTCTGCTTGATTGCGTTCTGTAATATCCGTCATCACACCATCCCAGATAATATCACCGTTGGCTTGCTTTTCTGGTCGGGATTGCGCTTGCACCCACTTCAGGCGACCGGAAGGGGTGATGATGCGATATTGGTAGTTGAAGGGTTGTAAAGTCTTGGCTGAAACCAAAACCGACTGCTCAAACTTGCTGTAGTCCTCTGGATGGAAGAGGTTCAAGACGGAGGTAATATCTTGCTGAATGTGTTCTGGTTCTAATTCAAATAATTCACGACAACCAGGACTGATGTAGGAAAAATACTGAGTGCCATCTGCATTCAGCACAAATTGATAGATCATTCCCGGTACATTGGCAGCAAGCTTTTGTAACCGCGCCTCGCTTGCCTTTAATGTCTCCTGGGTAAGTTTGGATTCAGTAATTACCTCAGTGAAAAATATAATACCCCCAATTTCTCCGTTATGGTCATACCAAGGACAGATCTCCCATTTCACCCACTCAACGGAACCATTGACTCGGACAAAACTATCAGCTTCGCAACTCTCTACCGCACCAGCTAAACAACGCCGGTGAATTGCCTTCCACTTTTCGGCTGTTTGGGGAAATAAGTCGTAATGGCAACGACCAATCAAACTTTGCTGATTGGCGCCATAGTCTGTCAACCACCTGCGGCTGGTGGCAATGTAGCGCATTTCGCGGTCAAACAGGGCAACAGCGACAGGTGTATGTTCCAAAAGCAGTCGGAATTCTGGGTTATTTTGCAAGTGCATAGATTAGCTGGAAGAGGCTTGAGGCAAGGTTAAACATAGCAAGCGTTCGGAGTGCTACTCAAGAGCAGGATATAGCAATGCCTGTAATGTAACTAGCCTCCTGTCACTTTAGCCTGCGAGTTTTCTCTTAATTCTGGCTACAAGCTCTGAAAAATTATGGTTACCGAAGAAGAATACATCCGCTACTGAGCCAGAATTCAGTTGGGTATTCTGTGCGACTGCCGTTAGCGTTAGCGATCTTCGACGTTCGCGCAGCGTCTCCCCTTGGGAGAAGGAGCGTCACCCAAAGGGTAGATGAATCGTGTTTTCAATCGTGGATAACAACATTCATCTTCCGTAACTTTATTGAAACCCCTAGCTTCACATGGGGTTATTCTGACTCCTTCTAATGCTCGCATTATTTAGCACACGAAGCTTTGATTTAGCAAAAAATCAGACTGATCTAAGCTAGGGCTACGTAGAATAATCAATTAACTTGATACCAAGTAATTTTGCACAATCTGCAAAATGTGTTCTGCTGCATGACCATCCCCAAAGGGATTGATTGCGTTTGCCATTGCTTCATAGGCGGCTGGGTTACTTAACAATTCGGCAGCGGTAGCAACTATTTTCTCTGGTTGTGTTCCCACCAGTTTGGCTGTACCCGCAGTCACTGCTTCTGGTCTTTCAGTAGTTTCTCTGAGGACAAGCACTGGTTTTCCCAGACTAGGTGCTTCTTCCTGCAAGCCTCCAGAATCGGTAAGCAAAAGATGCGATCGCATAATCGCCCCCACCAGTTCTGCATAATCCAAAGGTTCTGTTAAAAAAATCCGGGGATGATTCCCCAAAAGTGCTTGCAAAGGTTCTCGCACTGTGGGATTGCGGTGCAATGGCAACAGTAATGCTGTATCAAGAAACTTATCTAGTATCTGTAAAAATCCTTCGGCAATATCTTGTAGTGACTGTCCCCAATTCTCGCGGCGATGAACTGTTGCAAGCATTACACGATATTTTTCCCATTCCAACCCAGGTATGTTACAGCTAGGAATGCTTGCCGCAACACTTAACAGCGCATCAATCACCGTGTTACCCGTCAGGTGGATTTCACCCAAAACGCCAGAACGTTGGAGGTTTTCACAAGCCTTGGGGGTTGGCGCAAAGTGCAACTGGGTGAGTTGAGAAATCAGTCGCCGATTAGCTTCTTCTGGGTAAGGATTGAATAAGTCATCAGTTCTTAAACCTGCTTCTACATGACCTACAGGTATTTTTTGGTAAAATGCTGCCAAAGTTGCGGCAAAAGCCGTTGTCGTATCTCCCTGCACTAAGACTAAATCAGGCTTGTTCACCTGGAATAATCTTTCCAAACCTTGTAAGCTGCGGCAGGTAATATCATTTAGAGATTGCTTTGGTTGCATAATTTCCAAGTCATGATCTGCTTTCAGGTTAAACAGCTGCATAACTTGCTCAACCATCTCTCGATGTTGTCCAGTCAAAATGACTTGTAACTCAAACAAGAGCGATCGCTGGAACACTTGAATGACCGGAGCGAGTTTAATTGCTTCCGGTCGAGTACCTAAGATAATGTAAACACGTTTGGTCATTAGTCATTAGTTAATTGTCAATAGTTATTAATTGCAAAGGACAAATGACAAATGACAAAAAAGCATAAAAAACCCGGCTTAACCGGGCAGATGTACTGTTTGTCGAATTGAGCAATCATGGTTACAGTTTATCAATTTCACAAGTTAAGGGGCAAGCAGCGTATACGCTAGTTTGCATTTGCTCTGTTTCTCCATGCAGCCAACTTAACCATTGGACTTGCTTGGGATGAACACCCTTAAGAGTTAACATTCCAGCAGCGAAAATAACCGCCATCACATTCAACATAATTAAACCGCCTGCTACGAGTAAAACAGCACTAACAGGCATCACAGATTGCAGAACAACCGACAACAAACACCCAACCGTAGCCATCAAGACAACTAAAGGAAAACCGACAACCAGCAAGCATACTGCCAGGGTGAACGTCCAGATCAAAAAGCTTTTGACCATCAACAAAGAGTCGGTCTTGCTTAAATTAGACGTTAGAGACAAAGCCATGACTTTTCCTCGAAAATTCAGAACAAAAATTAGAGTCGAATCAACATTTAGTGAAGTTCAGTATATAAAAACTAACTGGTTGAATGAGCGTTTATTCATTAAACTTTACAGTTTATCTTGATGAATTATGAATTAAAAACTCGTTTTTTATTGACTGAAAAATATTTTGTTAGCATCTATCCCCAGACAGATGAATAAAGAAACATTATTCTCAAAGGTAAATTTCCGAGAGTTGACCCCCTAGTATGGTTAATATTTCTTATAAAAATGAGTGCCGATTCTCATAATTCCTAAATGGGACTGAACAAAATTGTATTGTATTAATTTTGCTGATGCTTATGAGAAGCTGGCGTTAATTCCTGAGAATTTTCTCAGATAACAGTTGAGACATAGCAATAATTATTAAGTATATATTATTACTTATTAAAATACATAATTTTACTGAACATAGTTATATCTATAGGATGTTAAACCTTTTTATATAGGTCAAAAAAACCTATTTAACTGATAGAGAATTTGATGAATACAGTAAAAAGGATACAAGTAGAGCTGATGGGAGGGTGATTCCTCGCTGATTAAACTCCCTGCCAGATTAAAAACAAATTTTTAGTATCGACACGAGCTTCAGCCAGTGCTGAGGCTGCTCAGACAAACTCGCTTACACACATTCATTTAAAGATATATGACAGAATCACAGCGTCCATCTTCGAGTTCAACTACAGCCCGTAGTATGCCGCCACTGCCGCCACCGCCACCTGCAACAAGTACTCAGCGCCAGCAGACACAAACGTTGGATATGTCAGGTGACAGAGGTGCTCCCCGCGCAACTTTCACCCCTGCGTCTGCCCATCGTCCGGGGACTCCACCGCCCATGCCAAATTCCGTAGGTTCAAGAAATAGTTCCAGACTGACTCTGGAGCATTTGATCAAGGAAGCATATGATAATGGGTATTCTGACCTTCACCTGGGTGTGGGAGAAGTACCTCGCTTCCGCAACCGAGGAGAAATCCAGACAACAGATTACCCTGAAACCGACAAGGAGATTTTTAAGAGTTGGATGCAGGAGGTAATGACAGAAGCAGAAATTCAGCGCTTTGAAGAACAGCTGGAATTTGACGGCGCAACTCAATACGACTTTGCCCGTGTGCGAATCAATATTTTCGGTTCCCTCAAAGGCTCTGCAATGGTACTGCGGTTGATTCCGCTGAAAATCTTGACCATGGAGCAGTTGCGGTTACCCGCTATTTTTAAAGATATTTGCCACTACCACAAAGGGTTGATTTTGGTGACGGGTCCGACTGGTTCTGGTAAGTCCACCACGATGGCGGCGATGATTGACTACATCAATAAAGAGATGGCCAAGCACATCATTACCATTGAGGACCCGGTTGAATTTGTCCACAAAAGCCAAAAGTCTTTGGTCAAACAGCGGGAAGTGGGAATGCACACCCGGAAATTTGACAACGCTTTGAAAGCAGCTTTGCGGGAAGACCCGGATTTGATTCTGGTGGGAGAAATGCGGGATAAAGAAACGGTTAACACCGCCTTGAAAGCCGCTCAAACTGGTCACTTGGTCATGGGAACCCTGCACACCAACAGCGCTGTGAAAACGATTGAGCGTATCCTCAATCTCTACTCAGGTGAAGAACAGGATGCAATGCGGGTGGCAGTTGCCGAGTCTTTAGTGTCAGTTATTGCCCAAGGTTTGTGTCGCACAACCGATGGCAAGCGTGCTGCTTTCCACGATATCTTGATCAACACTGAAGCTGTCAAAGAATGGGTTAAAGACGGTAAATATGATGAAATTACCGAACTGATGAAGCAAGCCAGTTTTGACGGGATGATTACTATGAACCAGTCTTTGCTCAACCTCTACCAAGAAGGTCGCATTACTGAAGAAACTGCCTTGGAAATGTCACCTACTCCTAACGAGATGGCGCAATTTCTCCGAGGTCGAGTGTAGGTGGGAAATAAATTAAAAATTAAAAATGTAAAATTAAAAATGAATAATTCCCATTTTTAATTTTTAATTTTTAATTCTTTTAATCAGACCTTTTAATTCTGTTAATTTCTCGTTGCAATTCTTCACGTTGACGCCGCAAAGTTTCTACTTCGTTTTGGTTCGTCTGGGCTTTCACATCGACTGCTCCTTCGTCGTTATTTCGCTGATAATTTCCTCTCTTAATCTGTTGATATTCTTCGGATACAGCCCACTGCCGTAAGTAGTGCAAGCGTTCCACAGGAAAAGGATGGCTAAGCATCGTACCTTGAGAGCCATTATAAATCAAGAATTTGTAAATTTGATTTAGTCCATCTTCGTCGAGTGCTTGATAATTTTCTGACTGACGGATAAACTCCTGTAAACTGCATTCGTTGGCATATTTGATACTGCCCCCAGAGACTTTCATCATTGAGGACATGACTGAATTCAAATCATCCACAACCAACAACGCGGCGCGATCAGCGGATAACTCCGCTTTACGCCGCCACTCATAGAAGGCATAAATCAAACCTTGACTAACGAAATTACCTAGACCAAAAGTTAATTCACCAAGGGCAGAAGCAGCACTCATCGTCCACATCGCCATTTGAATTAAAATAGTATGACCACATTTAATATGCCCCAGTTCATGGGCTAGCACAGTCCTAATTTCGGCTTCGGTCAGTAAATCTAATATCCCTGTATTTATTACTATATAAGGATGCTCTTTCCCCAAGGCATAGCTATTTGCGCTTGGGTTTTGCGCTAAAAACAGTGTTGGCTCAGGATATATGTCCAAATCCCGCACACATTCCCGAAATATCTGGTAAATAGTGGAGTATTGGCGTGGTCCAACTTGAATGGTATTGCCCATTAAATAAACTAACTGAGGGCGTTCGGCAAAAAATTCCACGAATTTACGGGCGATTAAATCAAATCCTGGCAAACTGCGTAAAGCTTGCTCGGCTTGGCGATCCAAGGGATGCTTGAAAGCTTCACTGGAAATTCCTTTATAGGTTGGCATAATTTAGGGGAACTGCTTAGTAGTTAGTGGTTAATATAACAACTAACCACTAAGAGCTAACCACGAGCAAATAACAACATAATAGAAATGGGGAAGACAGCAAGTAAAAATCGAAGTATGGAATGAAAAGCGTGTGATTGAGGCAGAAGTTCATTTGTCACTACATAACTTCCTGCGATCGCAGGCGGGGTTCCCTTCCTGGCCTCATCATTTGACGATGGCAAGGTTGGTAGCTCGTGCCTTGCGTCTGGGACGTAGCGCCTTGATTCAAGTAGGGGCAGTGTGTGGGTATCAAGGGAGGTATCGCACTTCCTTTGTGGCATCGGCATTGATGTGGCATGGTCCTGTAATTATTGTTGCTCCTGAATCCGTACAACAACGCCTGCTGCAAGTCGAATTTCCTCGGCTGCAGGAGTGGCTGCAAGTCAATAAACCCATCAGAACAGGCGATGCTTGGCCTAGTCCTGAATTTCAAGGAATCCTCTTAGTTTCTCCCAACGCTTGGTTAAGAGCGCAGTTGGCTTCAGGAGATGATTTCCCTGTTGGCATTCCCACAATTATTGATGGTGTAGACGACCTAGAAGATTGGGTGCGCCATCAACTCACTGTCAGTGTGGAAGCCCATGACTGGGATCAACTGATGTTTGCTTGCCCGAACCAAGCTGAGGCAATTCGCACCTCAAGGGTGCAACTCACACGAGAACTATTCCAGCATCCTGCCAATCCCTACGAATGTTATCTGATTTCCCAGTTAGAAGAGGAGATTTTGAGCCGTCTTTATTCGGCGCTACACACAGAAAACTTACCTGATGCCTGGACTCAGTTCTGGCAGTTTTTTCAAAATAAGCATGAAAATTTCTCTCCCCCTACTTTGGGCTACCATTGCCCGTCGTCAAGGTTTATTCTCTTTGCACTGCGCCCCAATTGAATTAGGGAAAATACTATCGCCAATCTGGCAACGGCAACCTGTGGTGTTAATTGGCAGCGCCTTAGAATCAGAAACTGAGGCTCCCATCTTCCGCCAGCGTCTAGGGTTGGATGATTTGACTTGCTTGAAGTTTTCGTCGGATAGCCAAACGGAAGCAATTCAACTGTACGTACCCTATCAGTTACCCCTACCGAATACACCGGAATTTCAAGCAGCATTTATTCACAAAGTTCGGACGCTGCTGTGTCTAAGTGTTACGGCGTCGGGATTGACAGTGGTGCTGGTGGGGGATGTACCGCTGAAGTCTCAGGTAGGGGCAATTCTTGCCTCTGAGTTTGGTTCGCGGGTGCAGGTAGAAAAAACTTGTTTGGATGAAAATGGTATTTTGGTGAGCGGTTGGGAATTTTGGCGAGAGCATCAAACAGTCTTGCCTACACCCCAGCTTTTAATTATCGCTACTTTACCACTGCCATCCCTGGAAAATCCTCTGGTAGCTGGTAGGGTAGCTTATTATAAGAGATTGCACCAGGATTGGTTTCGTTTTTACTTGCTGCCAACAGCTTTAAATGAATTGCAACGGGCGATCGCTCCAGTGCGAGAAAATCAAGGCATCGTTGCTTTGCTTGATAGCCGTGTGGTTATCCGTAGCTACGGTACTCAAGTTCTAGCCGCCCTCAGTCCCTCGGCACGTATTGATTATCTCGATCCCAGCCTATTTTCCATTGCTAATGAGGACGATTCTACCTAATAGGAGGGAGTCAGGAGTCAGGAGTCAGAATATTGATTCTCCTGACTCCTGACTCCTCAGTAGTATTTTAAAAATATTTACTAGCGCTTGCCGCCCAGCAAACGCTATTATCAGCCATAGTACGGATTCCATTTTGAACACTATGGGCGAAGCAAAACGTCGTAAAGCCGCACTTGGAGAAAAATACGGTCAAGAAAGCAGGATCTTGCCTTGGGTTCCAATCACTAAAACTCAAGCAGAACAATTCGTGAAATGGTCGAATCGTGGTGCGTGGATTGGCATTGGCACTATGATTGCAGCTTGGATAACAATCCGTTTTATTGGTCCTGCTTTCGGTTGGTGGCAAGTTGTCTAAACGCACTGTTGAGCAGATTTTATAAAAAAGGACAGCTAGGCACATAAGCTGTCTTTTTATTTATTTATTAAATATATCTTAGTATAAACCAATACTTTTTAACGGAGTTGATGGAAAATACTGCCGAAATGGCAACATGGCTTTCCTTGGTTTAGTTATTCTCAGTAATAAGTCAAACGATTTGGATTTTACATTTGGGATTGTGGATTAGGGAAATTTCCCTTACAGTATTCACTGTAGAATAAGTTACCAGTCCCGGTAAAAATTTCAAGTGGCTACGGTGGGCTACTAAACTTGAAATAACATAATACAGGAGAAATTGAAGCAGCTTACCTAAAACTTGGGTATCGCCTAATCGCTGTCATATCACGACGCATAGGCCAACTCCCTCCTTAAATCACCGAAAAAAGACGTATAGAAGCCTACGAGCCATGGGGGATCGCTAATTTAGCTGCAAATCCCCAAAACAGATGCAATATGTATCTTTTTTAATGGTTGACTTGTACCCAATATGCGTTACTCTTAAAGCGGATTGCTTGCCGTTACAATCTACCCTGACAGAACTTTGTAAAGATAACTTTAAATTTAGTTATTCTGTCTGAAATTTCCAATCTGCAAATTGAATACTTTGATACGACAAGCAAAACGATTTTGGACTACCGTAAGCAAGGTAGCCAACTAGCAACTCTATGAATGTCTGGCAATTGTAATGAATAGTTTACAATACCAGTTGATGAGAAAATCTAAAAAAATTATAAAAGAGACTCAAATGACTGTGGTGTTCGGAGGAATAACGTGTTTCTGAGATTAGCGCAACAACACCAGCAATTCGTCCAAGACTTGGTGATGAACCTGCAAGCCTTGGCAATTGTTCTAGAGCGACGCGGATATCCCGCGTCCTGCTATACGTGTGGTAACCAGATGAACAGTGCTTCGTTTATGGTGAGCCTGGGAGAAAACCACCTAATTCGGTTTTTAGTATCCGATTACGGGATCACTTGGACAGAGATGCGCGATGACCGCGAACTAATGAAGTTAGAGGGTGCGGAGGCGGTAAACCAGTTACAGGAACTTGCCAATATCATCAAGCAGCCTGCGCCAAGCTGTACAAATAATAAAACCCTCGCGAAGCGGTGATCGCGATTCCTGGTTCTAGTGAGGTAGTCTGAAAAAGGTAACGATTAGATGGCTTGGGAATTGCTAATTGCTAATTGAGAAACTATTAGCCATTAGCTATGATAAACTGTGCCAAATAGTAAGGGTGACTCAGTCTCCTGCCTACTGCTGTCGGTGTATTATGAATTCTGCCTTTTTCACGTTCTCCGGATCAGGTAGGAACGCGCTCACTGTCGGTTCTGGCTCTTTTTAAGCGTAAGCCTCTGGCTCATGGAAGGCATTCTCAGCCTCAGGCTGAGAACGAGGAATGCCTAAAGCCCATTGCCAATTGATATGTAAAGATGCGCAGTAGTAGGGGCTTTCTGATATTATTGAAGTACGGAGTAATAAACTACTAAATTCTCCAGAGCCAGAGCTTCAAGAAAGCGATCTTTGAGTTACATGAGCGATCTCACTTACTAGTTCGGCTTTATAGTCTTTTTGAGATGGGGTGTCGGCAATAATTTTCGGTTCAGCCTTGGTTCCCGATAGCTCCATTCTCAAGGCGAGTTGGGTCTATTTAAAGTTTTTTATGCTATGTCAGATATGAAAACTTTATCTGAGTTCCTAAAAAACTTAAATATGTCTGAAGAAAAACCAAATCAACCACAACTTCCCCCCACCAGTGCCCTTGATAGTCCGTCGAGTCAGACATTGGAAAATTGGTTTGAATATCCTGTAAAAGCGCAACCCCACCACACCGATTACGGAGGCATTGTTTGGCATGGCTATTACATTGCTTGGATGGAAGAAGCGCGGGTGGAATGTTTGCGCTCCATAGGTATTGAGTTTGCCGATTTAGTAGCTTTGGGCTGTGATTTACCAGTTGTAGAACTGTCAGTGCGCTATCACCGTTCACTTCACTTAGGTATGGCAGCAGTGGTAAAAACGCGCATGGCTGAGGTGACTGGTGTCCGGATCAACTGGGATTATGCAATCGAATCGCCGGATAGGCAAGAATTATATGTAACTGCCAAGGTAACACTCGTGGCGGTAGATCGCGAAAAAGGCAAGATAATGCGTCAGCTACCTGCAAGTTTCCAGGATGTATTATCACGGCTTTCTGTATCAATAAAAAATTAAGCATTGGTACTAATGCTCTTAGTCAGGAGTCAGG
>CAZZXJ010000086.1:5307-14706 GCA_964657905.1 uncultured Stigonema sp. | reverse complement strand
CGACTTTGCTTGCATCGGATTTAACTGAACCGGGTTATCCTCGTCCGCACTTATAACCTGAGTGAACGCTGCTTTCAACTCTGGATTCTTTTCAAGAATTTTCAAGAGTTCGAGTAGATGATCGCTAAATGGTCCAGCTACGCTAGGTGCAACTTGCAATAACTTCTCAAATGTAATTTGATGAAGTTTAACGTAATCGCAAGCTGTTCGTAATAGAAAGGGATGTCCTCCTACCATAGCCATCAGTTGGGCGATCTGATCTGTTGTCCAGCTCAGTCGATGACGCCTGACTAAACGCTGCACCTGCTCAGGACTAAATTCTGGTAAATCAACCACTAAACCTACATTAGTAATTGGTGAATTATTGATATCTAGCGAGGCATAAACTTCGGTAGAGTGAACAATTATCAAACGGAGTTTTTTCCAAATCTTGCTATTTGAATCACCGCGCTTTGCCAATTCATGGCAAGTTCGCAGCAGTTGACAAAAGTCGTTGGCAATTTTAGGTTGTTCAAAAACCCGATCAACATCATTCAGGGCTAGTACCAAAGGACTATCAGTTTTTACCAACAAGTATTTTTGAAAGTAATTCTTGCTATTGTCGTTGGCAGTCGCTTGCTCGTCCCAATACTCATCTAACTGAGTTGATAGCCCTAGCTCTTTAGTGACAGTAATACAGAATAACCGTAAGAATTTCTCTAGATCAGTCGAAACCGTCTCATTTACTAATTCCCGGCAGCTTAAAGTCACTGTTTGATAGTTATGCCCGATTGCATAAGTAACAATCCTATTCATCAGGGATGTTTTCCCCATCTGCTTAGGTGCTTGGATTCTGATCAGGGAACCGGGCTGCTTAATCGCCTCGTAACATCGCTTTTCGATCACAAGGCGTTCTACATAGATACCAGCAGGGCGGTTGTCTTCTTTTTTATGGAGAACTGGGGTTAACTCTTCTGCAAGGGATTGCAGTTGAATCTCTACACAGCCAGACTTAAAAGCATCCTCAATGGAACCATTTTTCCCCAGTCGTTTGTAAAAACCGACAGCAAAGGCGCTCGCTGCTTGATCGCTGATCGCTTGCTTCATGCCAATGACAAAAGGGATATGCTTAACAACAGCCTTTGCCTGAATGTCTGAATAACAAGCATTCAAAACGACACAATTAACTTGATCGGCTACTAATTCAAACAGCGCAGCTAAAGCCTTAGGCTTTACGGGCTGCATTGTACCTGACTCATCTTCAAGGCAAAGCTCACCAGTACTTGTGCCATGCCCAGAAAAATGAACAATATGAGGCTCAAAATGCGGTATTGCTTGGCTGATATCTCCAGGACGCACAGAAAATGCGTACTCTAACTGAAAGTTGGCTTGTCGCAAGCTTTCTCTGATACCTCGCAACTCCTTTTCTAAACGTAGCCTAGCGGTATTAGTAGGATCAGCGGTTAAAAACAGAATTGTACTCATCCAAAATCACTCCATCAGTTAAATTACTTACTAGCTAGCGTTATTTTTAACTTATAGTCATGGTCACTAATGAATTTTGTTAGTGTGTCAACAGCGCGATTACGGTAATTTAATTAAGGATAATTATTTAATTGTAAGATTTTTATGAAGGGATATAAGTGTACTTCAATTCGACCAAACACCTTTCCGGACACTCAACAAATAATTCCTGCATTTAGCAACACTTAAAATCCCATGACTCAACTGCAAAGAATAGCGATCGCACCCTCCCAGTTCCAACAAGAGCAAATTTTGCTAACCCTTGAGCAACAAACATTACCTAGGACGAGTGTTAAGGTTGCGCGAAGGCGATCGCTTGCAATGGATGGCGTGGGTAAATGGTGGCTGGCGCAGCTAGCAGGAAGTCAAGCACAGATTTTAGAACCACTGGTGGTACAAACTGAGTTACCCGTATCCATTACATTGATGGTAGCGTTATCAAAAGGTAATGGATTGGATGAAGTCGTGCGGTGTTGTACTGAGTTAGGAGTAGCTGTTATTGCTCCGGTAGTGAGCGATCGCACTTTACTTAAGAATGTCACTTATTTAAAGCCCTGAACTAAAGGTGGGGCTTTGTAGAGACGCGAAATTTCGCGTCTCTACACCTGTTTCAACGGGTTGAAATTTATATCCACTCAGCTTCAGCTGACTTTAGCTATTAGCCTTGAAATTTATTTCAAGGCTCGTAGGGTAAACACATCTTAATTGTCACTGCCAATCAGGTATGTTTTACGAAATTTAAAATATTTACATCAGGGATATTTTTCAGTTGAGAGTCCGCTGTAACCAGCGTAGCATTGTATTGAATTGCTGTTGCAACGATAATAGCATCAGGTAGTTTGAGGCGATACTGTTGACGCAACTGGATAATCAAATTAATCAGTTCAGTCTGATTTTTTTCTAATCCGATTACATCAACACGCTCTATGAATTGACTAAACAATTGCAAGTCTTTTTCACTCAAATCTGAAAAAGCCAGGAACTCAATTTGATTGATTATGGAGATGCCAACCCATTCAGCATCTTGTATTTGTTGCGCTAACCTGTTGTTACTTTGAAGCAGTGCAATTATGGCATTGGTATCAAGCAAGTAACGGTTACCACTCATTCCGCAAGTCTCTTTGGATGGCAACGGCATCACCCTGCCAGGTTAACTTTCCAGCCAAGTCAGAGAAATCGTATTTTTTGGGTTCAGGCTGAGGCTGAAGATTCGGGTTGATGATCAAGGCAATTTCAACATTCCCGGCTGGTAGTTCAGTCAGTACATCTAGACGCAAATGCCCGTCTGAGTCGATTTTGCCAGTAAGTGTTAGGACTTCCATTTTATCCCTCTCAATACCTCTAAATAGAGTAATTTTAGCGTTAAATAATTCTTGCCTTTAGCAAGACATAAAATCCCATGACTCAACTGCAAAGAATAGCGATCGCACCCTCCCAGTTCCAACAAGAGCAAATTTTGCTAACCCTTGAGCAACAAACATTACCTAGGACGAGTGTTAAGGTTGCGCGAAGGCGATCGCTTGCAATGGATGGCGTGGGTAAATGGTGGCTGGCGCAGCTAGCAGGAAGTCAAGCACAGATTTTAGAACCACTGGTGGTACAAACTGAGTTACCCGTATCCATTACATTGATGGTAGCGTTATCAAAAGGTAATGGATTGGATGAAGTCGTGCGGTGTTGTACTGAGTTAGGAGTAGCTGTTATTGCTCCGGTAGTGAGCGATCGCACCTTACTCAACCCTAGTCCTCAAAAACTCGAACGTTGGCGGCGGATCGCGCAAGAAGCAGCTGAGCAATCAGAGCGCTCAAGAGTACCTATAATTTTAGAACCCATTTCCTTTAGCACTATTTTGTCATCAGTCATTAGTCCTTCATCATCTGTGAAGAACCAGCAATATATTTGTGTTGCTCGCGGTAACTCTCCCCATTTACGAAATTGCTTGCAAGAAAAAGGACAAATGACAAATGACCAAGGACAAAGAACGATTGTCATTGCCACTGGTCCAGAGGGAGGATGGACCCAAACAGAGGTGGAGTGCGCTATTAACACCGGATTCCAACCAGTTTCCCTTGGACGTCGCATCGTCAGAGCAGTGACAGCCCCCATTGTCGCCTTATCTATCGTGGCAGCTGAATTAGAATCAGTGGATGTAAGTAGGGTGCCTTAGTGTAACGTAACGCACCTAAACCCACGTATTTTGCTAAGAATGGTGCGTTACGGCAAAGCTATAGCGCACCATAAAACTACTACATCCAAAATCTAAAATATGCTTGAGCAAATTGCCACTGCTTTTGAGCGCAAAGACTATCAAACTGCTACCAAATTACTCAAACATCTGCTCAAAGAATCGCCGGAAAATCCTTGGGTACAATTTTATCTAGGACGGCTGCATGAAGTATCCGGAATTCCCCAAGAGGCGGAAAAAGTTTATCGGCAACTACTACGCAGTACAACTAATGCCAAAATATTAAGTCAAGCACGTCAGGGGTTGCAACGGCTGGAAGAGATTAAGCAAGAAGAACGAAAACAAGCCATTGTTCAAGCGACAACTGCTGATGCCAGTAATGCCATAGGCGTATTAGTCTTAGAACCGATCAGCAATGAAGTGAAAACCCAAGCAGCTCAAAAATTCGCCCAGATTATGCAGCTAGATATCTACAGCGCAAGGTTGATACTACCAAGTCGTGGCTGGCGCTTGTATCGCAGTGGGGCAGTTGGGGAACTAAAATTTTATGGTGAGCAGCTACGGAACGCTGACATTCCTTGCTTTTGGGCAACATTAGCCGAAATTCAGAAAATTCAAGTTTTTCAAGTCAACTATTTTCTAGAATCTACACAAAAGGCCACTGTAGTTTGCCGTAATCAAGCCAATCAACTTGGTTCCCTGAGCTTTGACTGGTCAGAAGTAAAAGGACGTGTGCTAGGATCATTGCCTATTTTTGAAGAAGTTATAGACCGGGATGTACGGGGTAAATTGGAACGTAAAACCCAAACTCAAGACTACTACCAATTTTATGATTTACACCTACTTGGTAGAGGTTGTATTCTAAGATTTTATGACAATGGCTACGAGTTTCAGCAAGGATTAGAAATCGCTGACAAAGCTTGCCAAAATACGATCAGAATTAATTGGACTAGCTTACTTGGGTGGGTTGACAAACAATTGCACACCAGTTCGCTCAACGGGGAGAACCCTCCGAAGTTTGGAGCGGCGGCTTCCCCAGATCCAACTTCTCTCCACACGCAACAGGCTCCACAAGTCAAGGTTTGGTCAGACTTTACAATTTTTGCACAGACAGTGCTGGAGCAAACACAAATGCTGGAGCAAATCCAGTCTCACATTCACATATTGCGTAGGAAACAGACCAATTGGGACCCTGCATTTCATTTATATAGTGGGCTGGTTTTTCTAAAAAATCTAAGCGTCAACAGCAAGTGTGTTCGTGATGGCATGGGCGTTACTGAATCAGATTGTAAAAATTAAAGTTTCCCTTGCTGAGTACAGTCTCTCACGATGTATATCATTTATATGAAAGATTGGGGGTCTTATCCCACGTTCGCGCAAAAAATACCCCCAACTACCCCATGAGTTGGGGGGTTGAGGGAGATAAAGTCTTATGCTAATAGTATTAGGGGTCGGGAATCGGGGATATAAGTAACTACACAAAATTAATTACAGTCCGCCGCGAGGGAAGCGTAGACCCCGAAGGGGGCTTCAAGGGAGAGTAGCAATCCCAGCCCAAGAGAACTGCTTCATTTCGCTGCGCTTCATTCGCGGCGGACACTGTGTAATTAATTCTGTTTACCTACTTAAATTAGCCAGGAGTTTTCACCTGACGTGCCATGTCTAGAAAAGAGCTCATGTTCGCACCCGGACGCCGACGATCATTGGAATTGGTGGGTAAGAGATATTTGGGTGCAAAGGTGGTTTCTTTTGGCTGATCTGGGGTTGCACTTGCTAAACTAGCTTTTGCCTTTTTGGCAGGTTGAGCCTTAACACCTTTAGCAGTCTGCACTAGCTCAACTTCAGCTGGTCGGGCTTTGACAGTGGCGGCAGCGCTTTTTTTACCGTTAGATCCTGCTGGGACAGTTTCTGTAGCTGATTCTACCGATTTCTTTGTATTCGATGCGGCTGATTCTAGCGCTTTTTTAGTGTTCGATGCGGCTGATTTAGCTTCATCTAACGCTGCTTCGGCGTCTTCTTTCAGTTCTACATAGTAGCCACTTTTTTTACCACCTAAAAGCCCGACAAAGAAATTTTGAATTCCGGAAATTAAGTTTTTGATAAAACTGATCATTACAGCTGCTCCTGCTCTTTATATCTGGTTATATGACCGCAATCCTGAAAAAATTACGGATTATTGTTACATCTTATCAAGATATACTTGATTTATGTCTGTGATTGTGCAACCTAATTTAGGTGACAGTCTTAGTTGGTTGTGTTTTATCAACATTGTGATCAAGGCACAAGGCAAATGCTCTAAATTTTTTCTTGCAAGCACTTGTAACCTATATATAGTCAGACTTAATTATTAAATTTAACTGTCACGTAGAGCAAGATTTTGAGAGTATGCTTCACAAAACTTAACGACTACTATGAAAATTACATATTTGAGTTAAGAAAGTGGTGTGACTCCTCCCACAGGGGAGAGTGTCATAGCTTGTTTGTAAGTTGCGATGAGACTCTGTTAAATTTTGTACTGACTAGCTAAAGCTTTATTTTTTTTGTCTATGAACAATGTCATTCAGCAGTGCAATCCCGTGTTACTAGTGCATGGTATTTTTGACACAGGTCGAGTTTTCCATAAAATGGTTCCCTATCTAAAACAGAGGGGTTGGACCGTGTATGACCTTGATTTAATGCCCAATAATGGCAATATGGGTCTTGACCAATTAGCACAGCAGGTTGCCGATTATGTTAAAGCTACCTTTTCGCCAGAACAACCCTTGGATTTGGTAGGTTTCAGCATGGGTGGGATCGTCAGTCGTTACTATGTCCAGCGACTAGGAGGAATAAATCGTGTGCAGCGGTTTATCACCCTCTCCGCACCCAATCATGGCACTTGGATTGCCTACTGTCGCCAAGGTCTGGGTTGCATTCACATGCGTCCAGACAGTGCTTTATTACAGGATTTGAATCGAGATGCTGCTATGTTGAAACATCTTGATTTTACCTCTATTTGGACGCCTTATGATTTGATGATTGTTCCTGCAAATAGTTCACAAATGCCTGTGGGACGGAATGCGATCGTGCCAGTTTTGACTCATGCTGGAATGCTCACGGATTCAAGAAGTTTAGCAGCAGTAGCAGAGGCATTGGCAACCCCAGTTAACCCTGATCGCCAATTTGCCTATACTCGTAACTCCCAAAAATAGCTTCAAGGGAACAGTAATAGTTCGATTCCATATAGTCAAGTATAGGCAAACGTAGCTTTCTATTCGAGATAACTGCTACTTCTTCACAGAATCTTGTAGAAGGATTGGAATCTAATCCTTACCTAGCAAGACCAGATTAGAAACCCGGTAACTCTTACGAAACCGGGTTTCTTTGCTCCCACCTATCCTTAACTGAACCGTATTGGTTTATGACGGGAGGGCAGGATGCCTACCCTACAAAAGACATATTGAATGCAAGTGAAAACAACCGCAGCATTTTCCTAATAAATTTCTTCAGTTTTCTAAGAGTGAACTTCATACATTTGACTGCTGGCGTTGATACAGTGACCAGTACAAACCCTTTTGTTGCAACAGTTCCGAGTGAGTACCACGTTCGGCAATCACACCCTTTTCTAGCACCAAAATTAAATCAGCACGTCTGAGAGGGGCAAAACGGTGGGCAATGAGAAATACGGTGCGGTTAGAGGAGATTTGTTGCAGGTTTTGTAGTACTTGCTGTTCTGTTTCACTATCCAAAGCGCTAGTAGCTTCATCCAGAATTAAAATCGGTGATTGCAAGAGAAATAACCGCGCTAAGGCAATGCGTTGTCGCTGTCCGCCAGATAAAGCTGTACCACGTTCTCCAACATTGGTTTCATAGCCGTCGGGTAATTCACTGATAAAGTCGTGGGCAACGGCACATCTTGCAGCTTCCACTACTTGCTCTGCGGTAATGTCGGGATTACCAAGAGTGATATTTTCCAAGACGGAACCGTTGAATAAAAAGTCTTCTTGGAGAACCACACCAGTTTGTTGGCGTAGCGAGGCTAAATCAGCGCTTTTAATATCAAAACCATCGATCAGGATGCGTCCAGATTCAATTTGATAGAGGCGTTGCAGCAGCTTAGAAAGGGTACTTTTACCAGAACCTGACCGTCCCACAATGCCAATAAACTGGCCTGGTTGCACGGTGAAGGAGATTCCTCGGAGGACGGGTTCAGTATTCTGTCGGTAGCGGAAGAAGACTTGCTCAAAGGTGACTTGACCTTTAAGGTCTGGTAAAACTAAACCTGTTCCTGGTTCAGCTTCGGGAGCAACATTGAGAATATCGCCAATCCGGTCTACGGAAAGTAGGACTTGTTGCAGATTTTGCCACAACTGCACTAGGCGCAAAAGTGGTGCTGTGACTCTGCCAGAAAGCATTTGAAATGCCACAAGCTGACCGACAGTCAGCTTGTGTTCAATGACTAATTTGGCTCCAAACCAGAGAATTAGCAAGCTGGAAAATTTGGTGAGGAAGTCACCGATATTACTGCTGATGTTGGAAGTGGTCGAGGCTCTAAAACCTGTGCGAATGAAGCGGGCAAACAGACCTTCCCAGCGAGTGCGTGCTACTGGTTCTGCTGCATGGGCTTTTACCGAGTGAATTCCCGTCAGCGTCTCCACCAGAAACGATTGACTATCGGCACTACGGTTAAATGTTTCGTTGAGCCAGTTGCGGAGAATTGGGGTTGCTGTTATTGTCAAAATCGCAAACAGTGGCAGTACAGCCAACGCCACGAAGGTGAGTGGGACATTATAATAAAGCATCAATGCCAGGTAAACTACAGCAAAGATGCTGTCCAAAACCACAGTCAACGCCGTACCAGTGAGAAACTGCCGGATTTGTTCTAGTTCTTGGACTCGTGCTACAGTATCTCCAACCCGCCGGGATTCAAAATAAGCCAAAGGCAACCGCATCAGGTGGCGAAAGAGCTGTGCTGATAAACTCAGATCCAGGCGTCGGGCCGTGTGGGTAAAGATAAAGAGCCTCAGGATGCCGAGTATTGACTCGAAGATTGCCACCAGCAGGAGTGCGATCCCCATAACATCGAGAGTTGGCAAACTCTCCTGCACCATCACCTTATCGATGACGACTTGGGTAATGAGTGGTGTCGTTAACCCCAAAAGCTGCAAAGTAAAAGATGCCAGCAATACTTCTGTAAGTAATTTCCGGTACTGCCAAACTGCTGGAGTAAACCAACCGAGGTTGAATTTTTCTTGCTTATTGACGAGTTCTACTTGCCACATTTGCCCATGCCAGGATGCCTCAACAACTGACTGTGGTAAGCTTTCACAAGTATGACTGGGATTTAGGGGATTAGCGATGATCAGGCAGCTGCCCTTGACTCCATATGCTACCACCCAATGCTGAGTCTTAGGTGTTCTTGAATCAGAATTCCAAAGTAGTAAAGCAGGAAAAGATAATTGTCGCAACTCACTCCAACTGACTTGTAACTGCCGCAGCACAAATCCTAACTTTTCTGCTGCTTCCACAAGATTTTTTGGGCGCTGTCCCCGGAGTTGGCGACTCGCCCATTCCAGTTGCACAGGATTATCCAACTGTTGCGCCACCATTGTTAAACACGCAGCAGCTGTGTTCGGGCTGGAAATAAAAGGATAAGAAGAGACGTTCCGGTGGAACGTCTGTACGGGAGTGGGGAAGAGAGGTTCCGGCGGAACGTCTGTACGGGAGTGGGG
>CAZZXJ010000086.1:0-5297 GCA_964657905.1 uncultured Stigonema sp. | reverse complement strand
CTTGTCTCCTTGTCCTCCTCTTGTCCCCCTAGCCAAAATTCCTCAATCTGGGGCGTAGAAAGTTGTGCCCACACTGTTGTATTCCAGCGCACCACTACCACTTCTTTACTAGCAGCGACAGCTTTGCACTCCACAGGAAACTTTTTTAAATCACCAAACCAATCCCCTGTCTGTAGGGCTGCCAGTGGCTTACCGACATTTTCTTCCCGTAACCGGACTTTACCAGAAATAATCAGGAACTGGTAATCAACCGCTTCTTGAGACCAGATTTTTTCTCCCAGACGAAAACGTAGAGTTTCTGACTGATTTTGCAATTCGTTTTGTTGTTCAGGAGTTAGCCAACATAGCGGTGGTTGATTCCAAGGTAGAGAAGCTAGCACCCTCGTTTGTGGAGATTCATCTTTCAGAGATTTTAGTTCACTTGCAGTTTTACCGTCAGCTTTTGAATTTTCTCTGCTAGCCATTTCTCAAACAACTCATTTTGTAGTGCTTGCTTTAGTTGAGTATCTTCTAACGACGCTGACAGAAATTGTTCTACACGAAACAATCCATAACGTTCTTCAAGTTTTATTGGTCCTACCAACTCTCCAGGACTAGCCATATCAACAGATGCCCTCAGTACATCCGGCATCGTCCCCCGGCTAACTGGTCCCATCATACCGTTAACAATTCTGTCATCTGCTAATGAATATTCTCTAGCTAGTTGCTCAAAGCTGGCTCCTTCTTCGATTTGCGCTTGTAGTTCTTCAGCTAGTTCCCGATTGTCAACAATAATGCGCGAAAGTACTACTCTATCTAGAAAAATTTTCCGCTCAATGAAATATTCTTGCAGTTTTGGTTCTGAAAGCACTGCTTTTAGTTTTTCTAATTTGAAGCCAAAAGCGACTGTTGAGTGAAAGGTTGCATAATCTGTACCATTATTCTCTAGCCATTCTTGAAAACTTTGTGGGTCAGTTAGTTGATTCTTTAGTCGAAAATCAATAATTGTCTGTTCTGTTACAGCAGGGCTAATGACAATATCTTCTCGTGTTCGTAGTGCTTGTTCAATTACGTACTGGCGGAGAATATCCCCAATGAACTGTCCCAATTTTCCAGAGGTTTGCAGATATTTTACTGCTTGCCCAACCAAAATAGGCTGCTCATCAACGGTCAAAAATGCTAAAGATTCCATGAATTCAATAGGTATAAAAAAATCAAAAAATAGACAACTGGTGATAGCAGAAATTTGTTAGCATTGTAGCTGATATGTTCTAATGAGGTTGCTATTGCAATCCTATGCGCTCATAGGCTAAAGCGGCAACTAATCCTTGATTAGTTATGTACAAGTATGTATGAATGGAAAGTTAATTAGGCAATTACACTTGTCCATAACCAAGCAAACAATATTGCCACGATCGCGCCTATTAATGTATTCAAAATATTTACCACTTCATTAGTTAGCCAGCTAAAACGAGATTGTAGGGTCGCTCCAATCAAACTTTCTATATTGGTAGCAATAAAAGCTGCTAGCACACACCAAGGTACACCTACTAGATCAATTAAACCAACTCCCCAACCAATGAGTGCTTGAGCAACTGACGCCACCACACCAGCAAGGGTTCCCTCTAAGCTGATCGCCCCTTCTGTTCCGCGCGGCACTGGTTGGAGGGTGGTAATCAGAAAAGTACGTTTACCATAAGCTTTACCCACTTCGCTAGCACAAGTGTCAGAAAGCTTGGTACTGAAACTGGCTACATAGCCTAACAAGAGTAGGGAGTGAAGTACGGGCGGGGTTACCCCGCCCGTAGGGGAGTGGGGAACTGGAAGAATTCCCGAATCGATCAATCCTACGCCAAAAGCACACAGCGCCCCAGTCAAAGCTGAACCCCAGACATTTTCAGGTCCTCTTGCCCCAGAACGCTTTTCTGCAATTCCTTCTGCTTCCTTTTGTGCCATACCAATGCGCGTGGCAAAAGAACCAACGAGAAAATAGAACATGACCACTACATATCCCTGCCAACCAACTGTTCCCCAAATTAGGACGCCAAGTAACCAAGCGTGGAATAATCCGGCTGGGGTGAGCAGCTTTTTGGGAACAATCCAAACTATAGCCAACAGAATTGCGTTCAATCCCACTCCAACCAACCAGGGATTCGGAAAATCTATTAAAGATAACATTAGCAAGTTTTAACGAATATTTTTGTCAGACTATCAACAAAATAACCAGTGCGCGGAGTTGGGTGATTACTCCCCAAAGCCCCCATTAAATGGGGAATCATTCGCCCCTTAGTGTTCAAAGCTGCTCCTTTTCTCTCTAGGAGTATCCCCTTTCTTTAACAAACCAAGAAGACCCACAGCCTCTCAGTAACACTTAAAGAGCAGGAATTAATTTTTATCTAGGTATGACAGAGGAGAAACTTTGATAAATCACAGGATGAAAAATTACGATTTGCCAATCTCACATTTTAAAGGCTAACGCTTGGTAAGTTTAGTCCAACAATATACATAATTGTTAAGTCTATATGTAGGCGATTTGCCTATCAGGTTACTCAAAATATTTACCAACTCCTTCTCAGAGCCTGCTAAAGTGTGATATGAGTATCGCTCTGATCACATTACACAAGTGCGTAGACGCTCAGCAGTGATCTTGCTCTCAGTACGTCCTTTGTGTTTGCGTACGTAAGAAACATCGCAAGGGGTATAAGGGGAGCCTACGCGAATGACGGTTTTCCCGGGAGCATCCCACTATGTCAGAAATACCAGGCGATTGGAAATCGCGGCTATACAAACTAAACCCGCAAGGCAAGGGTTTCAGGCAGTCCGCGCAGGCGGACTTTGTTTGTGTAGCCCCAGACATAAGAGTCTCAGGGCGATTCGCTGGCATTGTAAGGGTGTCAGCTTCCACAACATCTGACTGGTTAAAATCTGAGAATTCACTATGTATTTAAAGTACACTGTAATTTAGTTAAAAAGTCTAACTATTAATAATTTTGCCGTAACAATGTACTATTCAATTTTAGACACACATAAAGATTAAGTAAATTTTTTATAAATTTTTGTCAAAAATAGTACTAAAAAAATATTTTTTTCCTAAATAAACTAATGATGGATATTCAGAGAATCTATACCTCATATCCGTGTAATGTTTGAAATATGGTAGTAGATGTGACTAATAAATTTTTAAATACAGCTAAAGATCTGGATATTGCGACAAATAATCAAGTATTTACTTATAAAGTCAATGGCACAGACAATGATCTCTGTGGGTTCACCCTACAAGGTCGTAGCAGCATTAACCTTAACCTTGAAGAGTTGGACTCAGATGCTAATGGGCAGATGATTCAGCATACCAATCGTAATGGTGTGCTAGATGAAGGTACACTCAGAACTGACTCTAAGTCAACGAACATAACCTTAGATGCAGGCACTTATTACATCCGTGTCCATACCAATAGCGATTCGATAACAAAATATAAGTTGAGTGTCTCAGCATCACCCTTTGACAATGCTGAGAACACTCTGAATACTGCCTGCGATCGCACCATTAATTTCAACGGTGACCACTACTATAGCTTTAACCCTAGCACCACTAGAAACTTCAATGTAACACTCAACGATCTGGGTGTCCATGCAGATGTACAGTTGCTGAATGCCAGCGACCAGATCCTTGCTAGCTTCTTCAACATCCCTACCACAGATAAATCAATTAATTGCACTCAAGATCAAGGAAGCTATTATGCAAGGGTTTACCCTAGCAACGATAGCAAAACTGATGACAATCAAATTTTATCAGCGACTCCTGCTATTAATAGTGTTACACCACCTTCAATAAGCACATCGTCTACTATTGCTTCTGTGAACACATCCTCAACTTCTGCTGGTACACGTATTGTCCAAGGAAATCTCAGAGCAGATACATTCACTTACGAACCGGGCTACAACCTTACGGTGATCTCTGGCAATGGTAACGTTGACTTTGGTAGTGGAGCGCGAAAACTACTCGATTTATCGCAGATCTCTTCGACTACAGTCAGCTTTAACTTGGCAAATACCATAACGGGAGGTGTATTGTACAACCCAGGCAATGGGACTCGCCTATTTGATGCCATCACATTGGACAACGGTAGTCAAATTTTGTTTGAGGATATTGATACCATTAAATTTGCAAATACCACAATTAATTTATCAGTAATACCCAATAACCCCCTGTTTAATCAGCAATGGAATCTCCAGATAATGGGTGTCAGTGATGCGTGGCGTTTCACTACAGGTTCCAACAAAGTGCTGATTGGAATTGAAGATACAGGGTTGGGAACCGATAGCAGTGGTAAAATTAACCCAGATCTCAGACCTACCATTTCCGTCGGCAACAACTATTTGGATAAGTCGTCAGATTTCTCCCACGGTACTCTAGTTGAAGGGGTAATTGCTGCTCCTGGCAACAATGGTATGGGAATAGCTGGCATCAACTGGAATTCTGATGTTGAGAATATCAATGTCGTCAACAGCGTTGATTATGATTTGGCAAGCGCCACGCAGGCAATGCTGAATCAGGCAAATAGTAAAGGTCAGCGTTTGGTAGTCAACCTGAGCTTGACTGGCGGTGACTCTAGTGCGTTTGAGCAACTGGTTGCAAATAATCAAAACAATGCCTTGTTTGTGATTTCATCCGGTAATGAGAACAAAAATAGTCTTGACAGCCCCGCCGATCTAGCCAAGAAGTATAGCAATGTCATTGCGGTGGGTGCTTCTTCGGGAACTAAGGACTACTATGGCAATGCAGAAACACCAGGAACACGCATTTCATACTCTAATTGGTGGGGTTCCAACTACGGAGACGGTCTGACTTTAACGGCACCATCTGAGTTCATCACAACCAGTGCTAACTACAATACCAAATCTGCTTCATTTGATTTTGGCTACGGTGGAGATTACGGTAGCCTTTTCAATGGAACTTCAGCAGCAGCACCAAATGTGACCGGGGTTGCTTCATTAGTATGGAGCGCTGATCCAAATCTAAGTGCAACGCAGGTTCGGTCAATTCTGTCAGACACAGCCTACGATTTAGGTGCACCTGGCTATGACACTGTTTACGGCTACGGGTTGGTTAATGCTGATGCTGCTGTGCGACGAGCGATCGCTCTTGCCAGAGGTGCTGCTTGAGTTTGTAATTGGACGGAAAGATTTGTGTTTAATTCCTGCATATTCATAGATGCAGATATGGGAATATTGGCATCAGTGTCACAAAATTAGGACTTAAGTAGTCATGCAAAATTAAATATACAATGTCCGCCGCGAATGAAGCGAAGCGGAATGTA
>CAZZXJ010000085.1:0-14760 GCA_964657905.1 uncultured Stigonema sp. | reverse complement strand
TATATCGGGTGATTTCGCCGCCGCCCGTCGAGTGTCCAATCAAGACCACGTCTTTCAGATCCAGCGTCTCAATCAGCGCCGCCAGGTCGTCTGCGTAGGTGTCCATCTCGTTGCCGTTCCAGGGCTGGCTTGACCGCCCATGCCCACGACGATCGTGGGCGATCGTGCGATAGCCGTTAGATGCCAGGAAAAACAGTTGCCCGTCCCAGGCATCGGCATTGAGCGGCCAGCCGTGACTAAAAACGATGGGTTGTCCTGTACCCCAGTCTTTATAATAAATCTGCGTACCGTCCTTGGTAGCGATCGTACTCATATGACTCCTAAGTGTATGCGGGGCTGAAAGTTTTTCAGTCTGTATCCAGATCGGACACTCAAGACGACTGCATCCAGAATCTGCGATTGATCGCTGCTGCACAGCCGATCTTGATCGGCTTATTTTGATGGTCTGATTGGTCGCGAAGAGGGTTCTTCTAGCGCTCAATCATTTGTTCTCAACAATTGGATCGGCTGTATGTTCGATGGGAAAACAAAGTTTTTCACAAACTCGTTGCATAGCGTGATTATCAGTAAGGATGTCAGCACTTATTATGCGTTTTTGGATAAGTCATAACTTGGCTCGAAGAAATGAATGTCGCTTACATTTTAATGGCAGTATCAACAATGTCACCCTGAATTAAAAGCTATCTATAAAATAACTCTCGCACTGAAATCACAACCAAATAAAAAACTTTTATTAATAGAAAGAACAAATCAAACAACTTATACTTTAGTTAGTAAATGTTCTACATTTTTTAGTAAGTAAGTCGGCGTGAAAAAACCAAACTATGTAAAAATAAATAAATACGGAGAATCCATCTACCGAGGTAACAAAACAATATGGCGGCTCGTTTAAGGGTATTCCTGACTCGTGAGCAAGACAAAACTCTGCTAAGCCTAAGAAGAGCGGATGTACCACAGAATGTAAGACTTCTCTTACATAAATGGCGAAACCTCGGTTTAGAAAGTCTTTGAGAGTTGGCAGGTCGAGGGGGAAAAACGAAGTATACAGAAGTTGACATCGTTTTTAAGTAAAAATAATATAGGGATTTCCAAGAAATAAATTATCCATCTTGTGGGGTGGGCTTCTAGCCCACCCCACAAGAAAAAGTTGGATATTTTTTAATTTGGAAGTCCCATATGCGAACTAGCTGAGTAGTTGTTAAGCATAAAATGTATCTTTGATTACAAAAATGAGAGTGACCACTCTTTTGAAAAAAACTTTGCGATTTACTGACATTGGCTTTGATACTGTTCGACAGTTGCTGAAGACGGGCGATCGCATAAAAACAACGGGTTGAATCGTACACAAAAAACCCGATAGATCTGTAGTAGAATAAACAAACTTATTTTTACCACGGGCGTTTAATTAAGGCATTGCTGGCTCTTGGAGATGTCATCTAGGATTTTGTCAGTAGCAAAAGTCTGCTACTAGAAACTAGTCACCATACACTCTGTTTAGCACCGTGATTGATTCTAATGTCCTGATAGCACATGCTTCAACCACCACGATCGCCCTCGTCGGCGCTGGCTTTAGTGGAACTCTTGTAGCGGCTCACCTGTTGAAAACTGCCAACCGACCCCTACTGATCAAGCTGATTGAGCGCAGTCACGACATAGGCTTGGGAGTTGCCTACAGCACCGACACCACCAGCCATTTGTTGAATGTGTCCGCAGGCAAGATGAGTGCCTTTCCCGATGATCCCGGTCATCTGCTGCGCTGGCTGCACTATAACCGCAGCGAGTTGGCGGAGTTCCTGCCCAATGACCTGAATGCCAGCAGCTTCATTCCCCGTCAGATCTACGGGCTTTATATCCAGTCCATTCTGGAGGAAGCTGAAGCCACGGCATCGAGTAACGTTCGGCTGGAGCGCGTCATCGATGAAGTGGTGGCAGTGGAGCCACAAGCCAAACGCGCGATTGTCTCCTTGCGGAGCAACGGTACTTTCGTGGCAGATAAAATTGTGCTGGCAGTGGGAAACGCGCCCGCTGCGCCTCCAGTGTCTCAACCTCCAGCATCACAGCCGAACGATAGCACCAACAACTCCTACCTGCGCCATGCCTGGTCAGCCGATGCGTTGGCAGGGCTTGAGAGTAATGCGCCTGTATTGCTGATTGGCACTGGACTGACGATGGTGGATATGGTGGTGGCACTTCACGATCGCAACCATCAAGGCAAAATTGATGCCGTGTCTCGCCGAGGCATGTTTCCCCTGCCCCATCAATCGACAAAACCCTACGCCGCCTTCTTAACCCCAGACACGGCACCCAAAACGATTCGGGGCTTGCTGCGGCGGCTGAGGAGTGAGGTGCAGACGGCGCTGGTACAGGGCTACGACTGGCGATCGGTGATTGATTCTCTGCGTCCCATCACCCAGCAAGTGTGGCAACAACTGCCCCGGGTGGAGCAGCAGCGTTTTTTGCGCCATGCCTCCCCCTATTGGGATGTGCATCGGCATCGAATTGCCCCTGAAATTGGTCAGGTTGTCCAGGCAATGCTGGATTCAGGGCAACTAACTATTACCTCTGGGCGCATTCAGGGCTATGAAGCGGCATCTGACGCGGTGGCAGTGACCGTTCGCCGGCGCCAAACGACAACGAATTGGGTCTTGCAGGTCAGCCGCGTGGTGAATTGCACCGGGGTACAGGCAGATTATCGCCGGTCGCCCCAATCCCTAATCGCCAATTTGCGTGACCAGAGGTTGATCCGCCCCAACGACATTGGCTTGGGGTTGGATACTGCCGCTGATGGTGCCGTATTCGATGCTGAGGGCAACCGTTCAACCCTGCTCTATACCCTGGGCACTCCGCGCAAAGGCAATTTGTTAGAAACGATCGCCGTCCCAGAACTGCGTGAGCAGGCACAGGCACTAGCGGCAACGGTGTTGCAGTCACTGCCAGTGCGGGTGCGTCCCGTTTCACCCTTTGCTCGTGCCATTGAACTTGACAGCAGCGATCCTCGACCCACCATCCCCCAGTCAACGCTGTTGTTTCGCCAATTCTTTGACCCGGAATCCAGCACTTACACTTATCTGATTGCGGACAGTCAAACGAAAGCAGCGGTGCTGGTGGATACGGTATTGGAGCAGGTTGACCGTGATTTACAAGTGCTGGATGACCTGGGGTTGACCCTTCGCTACTGTTTAGAAACTCACATCCATGCCGACCATATCACCGGGGCAGGTAAACTGAGAAAGCAAACGGGTTGTCAGATAATGGTGCCCCCAAATACTACTGCCCGGTCTTTTGATCGCTCCCTTGTCGATCGCGAAACCTTAATTGTGGGGGCGGTACGGATTGAGGCGATCTCCACACCAGGGCACACCGACAGCCATCTGGCTTATTTAGTCAACAACACTCATCTGTTAACGGGGGATGCCTTATTGATTCGGGGCTGTGGACGCACAGACTTCCAATCGGGGGATGCGGGCACTCTGTACGATACAGTGACGCAACAGTTATTTACTCTCCCAGAGGACACCCTAGTTTATCCCGCCCATGACTACAAAGGGCGCACCGTTTCTACCATTGGCGAAGAAAAACGCCTCAATCCCCGATTTGCTGATCGTAGCCGCGATCAATTTATCACAATCATGAGCCATCTGGGTTTGAGCTATCCCAAAAAGATGAACCTCGCCGTACCCGCCAATCAATACTGTGGCGATTTTATGCCCGAAGCGAGTCTGAACAATGGCACGAGTACGGATGTCGATGCAGACCGTGCTCAAGTAGAACTGACGCTATCGACCAATACTGAAATCTATGAGGACTATTTTGCTATGTACATTTAGAAGTCGATGCATTTCTGAAAGCAATCATGCGTTGATTTACAAGATCGGGACTTACGCAAAAATTTCCAAAAAGCTTAATTTATCGAACCGCCAAGAATTCGTAAAGTGTGCGTAAGTCCTAAATATGATGAAAAGGGTGTAGGGGGTAGGGTGTAGGGTGTGGGGAACCCCATACATAAATGCAGGGGTTTGGAACATGGACGTCGTATAGATGAGCGCTATGCGTCTGGAAAGACATTTTTTTCTTTTTTTCATACATAAATGTCGGGGCTTGTACCATGACATGGGTGTGGTTTTTTTCTTTCCCTACACCCCACACCCCATTTTCGGTCAAGTCGCTTCGCTCCAATTCGTAATTCGTAGTGACACTCGTGCCTCGTTCGCCCTTGGCGTCTCCCTTTGGGAGAAGATCGCTACGAATTAGGTTAACTCTGGTTGACTACGCTTTTAGATTAGACTCAAACACTGATTTGGTGATTGGCTGCAAATTGCTTGCAAATTGGGTAGAATTCAGTATAATATAAATTATGTGATGAGACTCACCTTCTGGAATTGCCAGAGAACCGCCCCTAGGCTGATAGTTTCTACCCCAACGCTTTGACTAACCTTTTAGGACGTAGTAGGTCTTCAAAGCTAGGAGAGATGAAAAATCAGTTAACTATTTGGGAAGGTTGATGTTACAGGTTTTCGATAAGTTAAATTGTTCTTTGGGGGAAGCGTGGAATCGCTTTCCCCATTGTGCTGTTCAAGGCGTGGAATCAAGACAAACAGGAGCTAGGCGCTTGATGCAATTCAACCTAATAAACTCCACTAGAATCTTAAATTTCTGGTGTGACAAAATAGGATTATCAGGGTTTTTTCGATGAAAAGCCTTCATGGGTTTGAACAGTTAATTGCCATACCTGAACTGATCAAGTGGTTATGCATTTCCTTTGTTGTTGGTATTCTGGCTGGGACAGCTTCTGCTGCACTTCTAGTATCCTTAGAATGGGCAACACAGGAGCGAGAATCTCATTTATGGATCATTGCGTTGCTGCCGCTTGGGGGACTTTTAAGCGGTTGGATTTATCATCGCTTTGGAAAGTCCATAGAAGCCGGAAATAATCTGATCCTTGAAGAGGTCCATAACCCCAAAGATATTATTCCACTTCGGATGGCGGTTCTGGTTCTATTCGGGACGGTCTTGACCCATTTATTTGGTGGCTCGGCGGGTCGCGAAGGCACAGCAATTCAAATGAGTGCCTCATTGGCGGATCAATTGACTAAACTATTGCGTTTCGGCAATGCAGATCGGCGAATTCTCTTAATGACTGGGATGAGTGGGGGATTTGGCTCAGTCTTCGGTATTCCTATCTCTGGAACTTTATTTGGTCTGGAAGTTTTAGCGATCGGCAAGTTTCGCTACGATGCTCTTTTTCCATGTTTAATTGCGTCTGTTGTGGGGAATCGGGTGACCTTGCTCTGGGGACTGCATCATCCAATATACCAAGTTCCATTTGTACCTGATATCACTCCTGCTGGACTACTTTGTGCCATTTTTGCTGGTGTAATATGTGGAATTGTGGCAATGTTATTTGCCCAATTAACTCACAAAATCAGTCACTTCTTTAAAGGTCATATCTCCTATGCTCCAATTCGTCCTCTGATCGGTGGTGTCCTTGTAGCATCAATAGTTTGGGTGAGCGGAACTACCAAATACATTGGACTTGGAGTTCCAAGCATCGTCGATTCTTTTTTAACACAGCAAAATCCTTGGGACTTTGCTGCAAAAATAGGTCTTACCGCTCTAACTTTGGGAGCAGGTTTTAAGGGGGGGGAAGTGACACCTCTATTTTTTATTGGTGCCACCTTAGGTAATGCAATGTCATTATTCCTGGGGCTACCTATGCCGCTATTGGCAGGAATGGGATTGGCTGCTGTCTTTGCAGGAGCAGCGAATACACCTTTGACATCAACCTTAATGGCGTTTGAACTTTTTGGTCATCAAGTAGGGGTATATGCTGCGATCGCCTGTGTAGTAAGCTACATTTTTTCTGGTCACGCTGGGATTTATAGCTCGCAGCGCATTGGGCTTTCTAAGTACTTTTCTCGACCTCTACAAGAAGGAATGAGTTTGGCTACCCATGCTCAGACAAAATTTGGCTCAGAAATTGACTTAGATAACGACCTCCATTTCTGGGGATTTCTACAAGGAGAGGAAGAAGCTCTGAAGAATGATTTGACTGCCTTACGCTTTTACTTCCACTATGGCGATCGCGTGCAAAGAAAAGGAGTATGGCAAAAATTAACAGCGCCAGTTCTATTTACTTATATAGCAGACTCTGCCAAAGCCTTTGGAATTGAGCAAGTCGTGTTACACCGAGTTTCAGGTGGTTTTTTAAAGGGCGATCCTCTAACTTATGATCATGCCGAAATACCTCAGCACAAACTACCCCAATGTCTGGAGCTAATTGACAAAGAGGAGAAGCTCCGACTTTTTCTAGCAAAGCATCGTGCTGAACTCAAAGACGTTAGGGTTGTTTTATTGCGGTGTGAAGAAGTGTTGCTGTAATAAATATCCCACCAATTTGTTGCAAATTTTTCTGAATTCTAGTAAAGTATTACGTCGCCTGCAAGACAATTTTAGCTCTCAGTACGATTTGTTGTTGTGCATGATGGCGATTTATGAATTTTTCTAGTACAACAGTGATCGCACTCACTTAACGTTAAGGATTTTGGAGCTAATTGTGCTACCTCTTCGTTCCTTGCGTTCTGCTTGTTTTCACATACTGTAGAATGGCAGGCGGTTACGCAATACGGTTCGGATAAGATATTTTACCTAACGATAATCCTTGTAGAGACGCGAAATTTCGCGTCTCTACATAACAGAAAGCACTACAAACAAACCTGAACTGAACCGTATTGGGCGGTTACCTACTGAATGATTAAGCAATTAATTTAAGTTATAAGCTCAACACATGTACAACACTTTCCAGAAAAAAAAGTTCAAAATTCGACTGTTGAAACGTCAACAAATATGGACACTTACATCTCAGGGATGGGTAGTCATTCTCATACTTGTGGTCTCTTTAATATTGGGCACTATTACTCATTTACACTCGTTTCTTGCCGTCAACGCACCCATCAAATCGGCATCCTTATTAGTTGTGGAAGGATGGGTTCCAGATTACGCAATTAAACAAGCTAAGGCAGAATTTGAAAGCAGTTCTTATCATCTAATTATTACCACAGGAGGTCCTTTAGAAAAAGGAAGTTATTTAACAGGATACAAAAACTATGCAGAAGTTTCATCTGCCACCTTTATCAAACTTGGTTTAGCACCAGAAAAGTTAGCAACAGTACCTGCACCGGCTGTAATAAAAAACCGCAGTTATGCATCTGTTGTGGAATTGCAGCGGTGGCTATTGAATTCCAATTTAAAAATAAAATCAATGAATCTGCTCTCCTGGGATGCTCATGCCCGGAGGAGTTGGCTGTTATTCAAAAAAGTATTTTCTCCTCAAATTACAGTCGGTGTAATTGCCTCCAGCAGCATAGATTACGAGCCAAACAAATGGTGGGTTTCTAGCGCTGGTGTGCGGACGGTGATTGATGAAACGATCGCTTATATTTATGCAGTAGTTTGGAATTGGAAAGCCTAAAAATCAAAGTGGTAGTGTTGTACCAGTATTTCCCTACAAGTCCAAGACTTAAACTCATCCCACCCCTTCAAGGGGTGGGATTTCGTGGGCATGGGGTATGGGTGCGTTTCCTATGCCCGGCGCCTGTCGCCCGAAACGGCCTCGCGTCGATTCCTCCCACCCCTACAAGGAGTGGGATTCGGAGCCGTTTTCTTTGAGAGTGGGGATATTAAGGATAATTCTCACCTAGAGAGTGCTTTTTACTAGCTAATTCTTCTACACGCTTCCAAATTGCGAGAAGATTTAACTCCATATCTTTGCTGAGGCGACGCTCTATGATTGTGACTGGCATAGTAAATTTAGGCCAAACCTTAACTGTGTAGCAGACATTAGTTCCTATTAGCTCGTGGGAATAAGGTTCTAAGCACCATCTGCCGGAAAAATCTTTGAAATCTCCCTCTACCATCCGGAAACTAATTTCCTTGAGGAATACTTCCTCCAAGTCAAGAACGACACGCGCAGAAAAATTGAAGCGTAGTAAGCGCTGAGAGCCTATTTGCTCCAAGCGAATACCTCCTGTGGGATGCTCAAGCCGACAACTTTTGGCAAGGTTGGGGATGAAGTCAGCCAAGGCTTCATAATCTGTGAGCACTTTCCATACTTGTTCTACTGGCTGGGGAATTTGGACTTTAGCAGTGATTTGTCGTTGTCGTTCTGCTATTTTCTGAATTTGGACTTGCACAGCTTGTAAACCAACTGCATCAGATCGCAAATTGGGTTCTAGGTAGATGTCGTCCCCAGTGGTAGTTAAATCTAGCGGCGTCGCTGGGATGTTGTGTTCTTCAGTCACTTTTGGAATATGGTTGGCTTTCGTCAGAAAATTGGGGCAGAGTCAAGGTGAAGCAAATACTGCTGAGGCTGGAATTCTCCATTGGCATACTTTCAACGGTAATTGCTCCATTCAGATGCTGTACTAAGGACTTAACTAGTGCCAGTCCCAAGCCTGCGCCTGGAGTCCATCTTCCTCTACCTCGACGGAACTTATCAAATATGTAGGTAGCTTCTTGTTCAGAAATGCCACGTCCAATGTTAATTACCTTAATAATAACCTGATCTATTTGTTGATCAACTTGGTGAGTGACTTGTAGTTGGACAGTAGTCTCATGCTCTGAGTATTTACAAGTGTTTGTTAATAACTCTTGCAGAATGCGGTCAAAACTATCTACTTCGGTTTGCAGGACGTAAGAGTCATCAGGTAAATCTAAGGAAATTTTTAATCCTTTATCTGCGAGTTTTTTCTCAAAAGATGCGGCTAAATCCTGTATTTTTGCCTTCAAGTCGATGGGTGCAAATTGTGGACGGTCTGGATGGTCTTCTAGCCTCTGGAGTGTCAGTAAGTCATTAATCAAGTTAATTTCCTTGGTACACTCCTGCTCTAGGATATCTAGATATATGGTGTGACGCTCAGAAGTTATTCCCGGATGACGCAAATTGCGCAATGCCATGCGCATATTTGTCAGAGGATAACGTAGGCGATCGCTCATGTTGCTCAAAAATTCATCTTTGAGATTGTTAAGTTCTCGCAGTTGCTCAACATACTGCCGCGTTCTTTCGTACAATTTAGCTTGGACTTCCAGACTGCGTTGTAGCTGCGCTGTGCGTTCATCTACTAACGTTTGTACTTGCCGCAGTGTTTGTGTCTGAATTATGGCATTGCTGACTTGAGCACAAACCATCTCCACCATATTTAATTCTGCTGACTGCCAATTGCGACTAACCGCTTGCTGTAGCACTAAAAATCCTAAAACTTTGCCTTGACTCTCCAATGGCATTAACAGCACCGCAGGTAGCATCTCAATAGCAAACACTGATGCAATTGCGGTATCCCTTTGGTCTGTACTGTTATTGATGATAACTGGTTTCTCAGAGTCTGTAAAGACACGTTCACATAAACCACACTCAGAAACCAAGAAAGAATTATTCAAGGATACTGGGTTACTGGTAGGGTTCGTTTCTGTTTCTCTGAACCATTCACCCATCACGGTAGCTTTAGCTTTAGGAACTTGTTTTTTCCCTCGAATCCTAAATAGGGGATCGGTATACTTTAGCAGTATCAGCAGACCACGATCTGCCTGTAAAGCTTCAGCAGTAGAAGCAATTGCTAATTGGAGCATTTGATTCAACTCCAAATTGCTGCGACTTAGTATGGTCAATTGCTTGATCAAGCTTTGATGCTGAGTACACCCTTGCAGATCCTGCTGTTGAGAGGCAATCAACTGTGCCTGTACTACTTGGGAAAAAGCGATGGCGCAAGACGACACAACAGCTTTTAGTAGCTGTTTTTCTCTTTCACTCCAATCATAGGGCTGTGATTTAATGAGATTGATTACACCGTTGTTCTTGCCACCAAATCTACTGGGGATTGCCAAAACAGCTTTTTTCGGTAGCGTCAAATATTGACATCCGATGACTAAACTGTTTTCAATTATCGAAATATCACCAATGGTCAATGGTTCCGCAGCACATTGCACTACTGGTAAATCCATCTGTTCCGTTGAAAACATCTCGTCTGAGTGTGACAACCCTAAATACTCTTGTGTACACCAATTTGCACTAATCGCCTCACTGGATGCCTCGCCCATCACTGTCACTAAACAGCAGCAATCTACTTTGAAGGCAACTCCTAGCACTTGGGCAATTTCTTGCAGCATCTTTGGCGGCGCCAAGTTATCAGCAATAATTTGGTTAATTTTTTGTGCCAACTGGTAGGCAGTTTCTTCCTGATGCTGCATCAGCTTGACCGGGTATTGTTTTAGTCGATCTACTTCATCTGGACACTGTAGTGCCGAAGATAAACGCTTTTCCATTCCTGGCACGCTTTTGGATAATGACCCCATTCTCTTTGTACCCAACCTCCTAGCATATCAATCACCCTTTGTTCTGTTGCTGCACCCTGATGAATCGTAAATCTCATATCAATACTTGCTCTCACCTGTTATAGCCCTTTTCTATTTCAGATGACCAAACTTCTGGTATATTCAATAAATTTCTCTTTTGGTAGAAAAATACTAATAATATACTAGAATGCTGCGGTCAAATAATTTATAGCTGTTCGCATTGATTTAATCTACTAACTTAGACCTAGAATATCCTGTCTTTAACTATACATAAACCGTAATTCCTCTAGATTTGAAGCAAAAAGTCCGGAAATCACATCAGCGTTAACACTGAGGTCTATTCGCAATAAATGTAATATTTTTTCGTCAGACCGGAATGTCAATAAAAGTAAAATATTGTTACGCGCTACGCTTGTGGAACAATTTTTGCCGATCCAGCAAGGGAGCAAAATTTTTTGAGTGCTGTTGACTCACTCATACTCTTGACAAGAATTTACTTATTAGGGTCTAGTGAGTACATCTGTCAAGTGTTGTCCAACCCCCCACTACATAGATAGTGCTGATCTGAGGAGTGTCTACATAAAATCTCATAATTTAAATATTTATTTTATTTATGAGTTAAGAATTATATATTTAATTTATTTATAGCTTCGATGAATCTAAATATGAATGCAGTCCAGTTGCGATCAGCAAGTGCGCAACTGAACTGCATCCACCACCAAACTAAGTTTAAATGGCCAAACTCTCCACACTTAGAGGAACCATATCGCCATTCCTTGTAAGTCCTAATAACATCGGTTGTTGCGGTTGAATGAGTTGACCCGTAAGTACACAGCGTTCTTCTTGTTGGGCTGTAGCGGCGATGCTAGCGCGAATATCGGCTTTTGAAAATCGGGGTTTCCACTCTCCTGATTTTTGCTGGACGTAATTCCAGAGAATATCTCGGATGAGAGCTTGATATCCCTGATTCCCAGCTAGTTCTTTGAGCTTCTCTTTGAGTTCCCGCTCCAAGCGGATGCTAGTGACTTCCATGTCGGTGGTTGGGGTACGAGCGATCGTATGCATGAGATTTTCTCCTTAAAGGTATAGACAGGATAGTAATACAAGTGTAGTATGTTTAAAGGAATGTTCAATAGGTGAAATTTTCTGTGAAATCCGTTTACCCCTTCTCTACTTCCTTGCGTGCTGCCAAGTCCCTACCTTGTCGGAAATCGGCGCCATTGGGAGTGGAGTATTTATTTATGGGAAACGGTAGTCGAAATCAATCGCAGCTGGAACAGGGCAATCATCATGATTTTAGATATGCCAGCATTAATGTACTGAAGATAGCAGCAAAACCAGATAAAAGAAGCGGGAGGTACAGGCACAACTGATGCTGTACCGATATAAGACCAAAACACTTAATGGTCAATTCCCAACCCCCGCTTCCTCCAAAGAACAAGCGGGGGTTTTTTATGAGGAGCCAAGCTGTGATGAGCGCAATGTCAGTTTTAGAGCAATCCGTGGTCGTATTTTCTCAAAATTACTTGCCACTGTGTCGGGTTAATATCAAGCGGGCAATAGTGCTTTTAGTGACAAATAAGGCTGAGCCGCTAGAGCTTACCACCATAGAAAGTGGATGGCAAGTTCGCTCACCCAACTTTGTACTTGATGTGCCAAAACACATTCGCTTGAAAATCACCAGTTATGAACGGATGTGGAAAGTTCCCCCGGTGAATCGGCGGGAAGTTTTGCGGCGCGACCATCACAGTTGCCAATATTGCGGTACTAGCAAACATCTAACCCTGGATCATGTGATTCCCCGTTCCAAAGGTGGTCAACATACTTGGGATAACGTAGTTGCTGCCTGCGAACGGTGTAACTCCCGTAAAGGCAATTGCACCCCCCAAGAGGCGGGTATGCAATTGCGGAAGATGCCTAAAACACCAATCCACCCAACTATTTCTTTTGCCGGACAGTTCTGGATGGATGTGCAAGCAAACCTGGAATAACAGGAGAGCATAAAGGAATGCTGAAATTAACATACACCGAAAATAGCTTTCACTTAGAGTATGTAACTCAGTCGCTGGAGGAATGGGTAGCACAGCGAGTGATTTTTGCACTGCGGGTCGGTCAATGTCTGTGCCTTAAACCCAGCACGGCTTCCTTTTTGCTTCCTGTTGATTCGCCAGGAGTAGAGGTGCTTCATGCTGAGGTAAAGCGCGAAGATCGAGAAATCATTGCTCTGTCTGTCTGCGATCCTGAGTATCTCGAAGTCACTGTGCAGGGTTTTTGGCTATCAGATTGTGCTGAGGATGCTGACGGTTTGTTTGTCACAGCTATGAGCGATCGCACTGAATTCTTTGTCCACAAATTCTGGCAGGAGGCTCAAAAAAGCGCCTCTGTTGTGACTGAATAATATTAAGGACTGCTAATGGTTAATTGCTAATAGCTAATTGCCTAAAGACGATTAGCTACTAGTACACGACGGCGGAAATAAAGCAACCATTCAGAATCATCGAAAAGCTTACATCATAAGCTTTTTTAATTTTTAATTTTTAATTCCGCCAAGCGGTACTAGCCACTCTTCCACTTAATACGTCTGGGTGACAAACATTCACCTCATCATATTCCCTTGTCGGGTGCGTAGTTGTTATGAACTGTTCTGAACGCATACGCTGAAGCCACATTGTAAGGGCGTGGTTTCCGCGCCCCTACGATTATATTGTGGTTTATCCTCAGGGATTTCGCTCTTATGTGCGTTTCCGGACTAAAAGAGGGTTGGTAAGCTCGAAGCTAAGTATAAAAGCTAGTTTAAACAATCTCAAAAAAATTTTTCCAAACCCCTTGACTTTTTTGTATTATAAATGTAATATAAATGTATTGAAGCGAAAGACATTGCGACCAACAGTCAAAAGTCATGTTCTACATACAATACAGAAGCCCTGATAGACAGGAGTCCTCAGCAAACTAATCCCCGGCTACTTCCGAACCATCTGAAGTAGAGGCAATTAACGAGTACACTCGCCAAAATAACCGAATACATCCGTAATACACAACAGGTTTATTACTCAATACAGTTCATTTAGGGCTGATCGGTAGGAATTTGAATCGGTGTAGAGACGCAAAATTTCGCGTCTCTACATAAGTTGTCGGTAGGGAAATTATCTTAACTGAACCGTATTGGTTTATTACTGAGAACGTCGGTTGTTTTGCTAATAGTTGAAAGTATTTTTTCTGAACCTTGAAAACTGAATATGAAATCGGTTTCACAAAACATCTGTGACTAAAAAATTAGGCACAGATACAGAAAATGGGGGTGTAGCTCAATGGCTAGAGCTTTCCGTTGTCTGCGGAAATGTTGCGGGTTCGAGTCCCGTCACCCTCGTTTTTCTAGTCCCGTTGGGGCTACTTTTTGGGTCGGCTCGCCTATTTAGTGTGGGCAAGGGTCTGTAAAACCCCCGCGATCCGGCATGCAGGTGCGAATCCTGCCCGACCCATTACGGAGAGGTGGCTGAGTGGCTTAAAGCACTCCCCTGCTAAGGGAGAGCGGTTTAACAACCGTCGCGGGTTCAAATCCCGCCTTCTCCATCCCGATGGCGTGATGTAACTCGATAACAGTGAAGGTTCAAGTCCTTCCGCAAAGACGCGTTCGCGCAGCGTCTCCGCTAGGAGAAGCGGCTTGTCGCAAGACATCGCCTTACATGGGAGAGATGTTGCAGTGACTGGTTCAAGTTGAATTAGACCAGTTTACTGGGTAAAACCCATCTCTCCTCCTTTATCCCCCGGTAGCTCAGTTGGTAGTTAGCGCCTGTTTGAAAAATAGGAGGTCGTCGGTTCGATTCCGACCTGGGGGGCTGTCGTTGCCCTGTAGCTCAGTGGTAGAGCAAGCGGCTGTTAACCGCGAGGTTGTAGGTTCGATCCCTACCAGGGCAGCCATTTATTGCCGGATGGACGATTGGGCAAGTCGCCGTGAATCTGAATCATGGAGAGGTTGGTTCGACCCCAACTCCGGCATCTATTGGGGAGTCGCCTAATGGTATGGCACCGTTCTTTGAAAACGGAAAAATGCAGGTTCGATCCCTGCCTTCCCAGTTTAGTTCTGTAGCCCAATTGGAAGAGGCAACCGTCTTAAACACGGTTTACGTGTGGGTTCAAATCCCACTAGGAGCATGAACGGGGTGTGGCGCAGTTTGGGAGCAGAATGTCACAGGTTCAAATCCGACCAGTATTCACTCTCGGTGTCTGAAGCCAAAGCGGTCCGAGGCGCTTGTTTGTGGCACAAGTAATTAGCGGGTTCAAGCCCCGTCAAGAAGAAGGGTGTAGGGTGTAGGGTATAGGGGACAAAGCATTGGTCGGGGCTTGAAACCCCGACCAATGCTATCGTCTTGAAAGACTTCGTTGTATCCCACTGGTTGTTGGGGCTATTTCTGACCC
>CAZZXJ010000084.1:0-14809 GCA_964657905.1 uncultured Stigonema sp. | reverse complement strand
GAAGGGAAGAGGTTTAAGGTTGTGCCCGATGCCATAAGGGTCACAAGCCCCTAGCTTCAGCTATGAAAAAATAAGAAAATATGTATTTCGAGACGCAAAGCGCTCATATATACTGCGTCCTTGTTAAATCGAATGTATGCGCGTTATGGGGATTACCTTCTGCCTTCTGCCTTCGTACTTCTGCCTTCTTAATCCTGACTCCTGGCTCCTGGCTTCTTTTTATCAATCATCTTTCCTTCTTTAGTCAACCTTAGTCGCCGCCCTCGCCACTCAATTGTACTGCCATAGAAGCCATAGCACCAGATTGCAAAGCTGATGAAATCCCGTAAAGGGATCAGCCAGAGAAACTTTTTAGCCACTGGATCGTTAAGAATCTTGACCCCAACTACCCAGCCCATAACTAATCGTGTCGTCCAAGCGATCGCTAGCCCAGCCCAGCCCAGCATTGAGCCTCTAGTTGTAATAAGTAGTAGCAAGCTTGTAACAGTACCATAGGTAAAAATCAGTCCCAGGTAACCCCAACGACGAGAAACACGTATACAACGCGCCCAGCGAATTTGGTGCTTAATAGCATCAGCCACAGTGTTCTTGTCTAGTACGTGTTCAACGACATAGTCAGAAAGCACAACTTTATAGCCTGCTTGATTTGGGAGGTAGCCGAGTTGGAAGTCGTCCGCTAGATAATCGGCGATCGCCTCAAATCCACCGATCGCTTTCAACACTTCTTTACGGATTACAATGGTTGAACCAAAAGCAAAGTTGATCCCCTCAAGTTGATTGCTAACTAAAACACCTGCATGGAAGTCTGTAGCAGTCCCAATCGCCTCTAAGGTTGTTACCCATCCGTGTGCTAATGAACGATACAGACATGTGACAACACCAACACTCTTGTCATGCAATGGCTGGACAACTCGTTGCAAGTAGTCACATCCAACGCGAATATCGCTATCAGCAATTAGCAAGATGTCATATTTGGCAACAGTTGTCCCATTTTCCAGATTACTGACTTTGAAGTTTGTACCAATGGTGCGATCGCTGACTACTAACTGAATATCCAATGTGGGAAAGTCTTGGATAATCTGCTTGACTACTGCTAAACCAGCGTCTTGCGGGTCGCGTATGCTAAAGATTATCTGGTAATCTGGGTAGTCTTGTCGGCAAAAAGAAGCCAAGTTTTCGTAGGCATCCCTATCTAGCCCGCAAATTGGCTTGAGGATGGTAATGGGTGGGTGGAAATTGGGATCTATAGGATAGGGATGAGTATGGGCGATCGCTGCATAAATTCCATAGCAGTAAAACAAGACCGCCGATAGGCAAAGAATTAATAGTAGAAAATCAACAATACTTAGATTCAAAGTTGTGAGATAAAAAGTACCTATTTCATGAATCTTCAAAGGGGAGGCATGGGACTACCACTTGTGTCGATGCGTGAACCCTCAGGAATGCAATAGTCTGTTCACTCTAGTAAGACGCAACTTCACGAGCTTTGTTCCGAAGGAATCTGGAAATTTTTCAACAACTGACAGCCACGGAGGACGTTTCAAAATTTCCGCCTTTTTTCCTCTCGCCGCTAAACTGAGTACAGTTATAGCGGGAGTCTCCAAAAAGGAATTTCTGATGAATAATGAGCTTGTTATTTTTATGAGCAGTGTTGGTGTACTTTTCCTATACCTTGTCTTCTCGGCACTGACCGAGATGGGTACAAAGCTACCTTGGAAAAAATAGTGGCAGATGATTACTTTGCTCGTCTCATCTCCCAATACACATCCTTTAACATTTGATTATGGGCATTTAGACTTGATATAACGAAAAAAATAGCGCTACCTTAATGAAGGCATCGCTACTTTTTTAATTAAATTCAGGGGTAGAAATTATACTAATTCCCTGATTCTTAATATTATTTACAGAATTTTATTTTTTTATACAGCACTACTACGGGTCATTAAATTCCACAAGAATATGGCAACAATTGCACCTAAAACAGCTACTCCGATTCCGGGAATACTTAGACTTGGAGCCGCCAATGCAAATTGACCTGTGCTAAAGAAAACACCCAAACTGCCACCTACAAACGCACCGATTATTCCTAATACAATTGTCGGCAGGAACCCACCGCCTTGATGACCGGGATAAATAGCTTTTGCAATCGCACCTGCAATCAAACCTAAAACTATCCAAGCAAGGATATTCATTATTTCGCTTCCTTCAGTGTTCTTTCCTCAATAAACATAGAATATCAACCATAACTAAAACTTTCTATCTATCACACGAAATAACTATAAAAAACTCAAGGCATACTTCAGAGGCATTGCTCTGAGAGATTCTATCTCTCCAATAGTTGATGGGTATTTCTTAGAGAATAGCTAAGTTGGAATTGATTAAAACTACCAAGCAATATTGCCGCCCAGTTAAATACTAGGTGGCTTTTTTTTAATTGACGCTTCCACGGTTCAGATATCCTCACTAGCACAGATGGGCGCGTAAATAAACCTACCATACCCTGAGGGAAGGCCTTCCGTCTACAAAATGGCGCAAAAGCCTGGAATACAATTCTTTTGACTTTTGAATGAGTGACTTTTGACCAACGCCTTGCGGTACTAACCTAGTACAAGGAGTCAGGAGTCAGGAGAGAAGAATACAGACATAGACGAGGTTTTCACCTGTTTCTAACTGTCTGGTTTAGGACCAGCCCTTTCAAGGTGACTAACGAGGGTACGTTGTTTCAGCGCTACCACCTTGAATCCTCTGCTCAGATTTTGGGCTTTTTGAAGATTGAAATAACCAATCTTCGTTCCGAATTTCACCACCTTGAAAGGGCTGCTAGTTTAGGACTTACGCACTATACAAATTGAGCATCATGTGTATAATGGAATGCGGTCGTTTTAGAAAGTAGAATTGACCACATGGTAAGGGCGGGGTTACCCCGCCCCTACGGTTTTGTGGTCTAACCCGCCATCAACGCTGTCATCGTCGATATTCATCGCCGCAATCGCCAATTGACTGATACAAATCCTGCGACTTGCTAGATACAGCATCTATCTGATTTAAATCCTCAGCATCCAGTGTGAAGTTAAATACTCTAGCGTTATCTTCTATGTGTTCAGATACGCCAAGCCTTGCACCAACAATGACACCACCGACAGTTGGCTTATCCAAAATATAACGTACTGCCACATTGGGGATACTGACACTGTGCTTGTCAGCTATTTCTTTGAGGATAGAAAGTAATTCTTGAAATAAACGCCAACCACCCCAACCATCTATCATATTCTTGTATTTTCTTAAGCTGACGGTAGTAAGCTCAGACCCTCGCGGCTCAGGTTTTCCTAAGTATTTTTCTGATAACAAACCACCACAAACTGTGCCGTAGGTGAAAAGTTTTATGTCGTATTGTTGACAAAACAGCATCATATTTACTTCAGGACGGCGGTCAACAAGAGAAAATTGTACTTGGTTAGAAACTATTTTAATGCCTGCTTTAGTAATAATATCTAAGTGTTCAGTATCAAAATTAGTCAAAGCTAAATGCTTGATTTTTCCTTCACTTTGAAGTTCCGCCATATACTTGAGGGCATCCAGGTAGTTTTTATCCTGGTATTCCCACCAGTGGAATTGCATCAAATCTAATGATCGAAGATCCATTCTTTTCAGGGATATATTGATGTTTTCCTCCACTAGTTTTTTGGTCATTTTCCCAGGACGAGGCACCCATTTAGTAAAAGCTTGAATGTTAGATAAAGCTTCTTCACCACGAGTAGCAATGACTTGACGCCGGAACTCACCAATTAAGTCTTCCGCTGGACCATAATGGTCTGCTAAGTCCCAAGTAGTAAAGCCTGCATCAATATACTTGAACATACTCTGAATTGCGGCAGGTTGGTGAATACGTCCGTGTCCGCCAGAGACTTGCCACATTCCATTTAAGAGACGGCAAATGTTTAAATCGGAGGTAAATTGTAGACGACTTGATGTGGGTAGATTCATTTTAAGGTTTTGGATTTTATATTTTAACCGCAGATGGACGCACCCTAGACGCAGATGGAAGAGCCAGTGCTCCGCTGTGTTAAGCGCGTTGAAGCACCGGGCGTGCAGATAATTATGTTCTATCTCCGTGTATGCCCATCTCCCTCTACTACTTTACTCACCGCCAGCCTTTTTCTGCTTGCTCTAAAACGTAAGCAGCGACATCTTGTATTTCTTGTGTACTGAGGCGGTCTTTGTAGGCTGACATATTGTTTTTACCGTTTGTTACAATAGAGGAGATTGCTTCTAGTGAATCCATATTATATTTTTTTAGCGCTTTTATTTTCAAGTTTTTACCGCGCCTAATAATGTTGCTACCGTTAATATGGCAACCTGCACATTGAACGCTAAAGATTTTTGTACCGTTTTCTGTATCTGCTGCTAATGCTGTAGGCATAAAGTTAAGATTTAAGACAATTAATGTCAGCAAAATAATTGTGAATAGCTGTTTCAATTTCATAGACATTTTAACATTACAGAAGGTTATATTCCTGGGGTGACAAATCCTGCTTTCAAGGTGATGTACAGACGCGAAAGTTCGCGTTTCGGAGATTGCTATCATCCAATATGCAACTCCATATTTACAAGCCACATCTTGAAATCTCCTGTGCTGGATAGAATTTTTTACCCCATCTTTATGATTATCATCCTAAAAGTGTCTGCAAAATCAAGACTTCCATGACTCACAAGCATTTACTAAGGATAGAGCAGCATGAATACGGCATCAGCACCCTTACGACTTTACACTTTTGAGCAGTATTTAAACTACGATGTTTGTGCTGACGCCTGGACGGACTTTAATATGGAGGAGTGGTATGAAGCGGATCGCCAACGCCAAAACAAGCCAGTCCGAACCTTGACGAAGTGCGTTCAAAATCGACCGCCAGGGAAAGCAAAAGTTTTGACACAGCTTGAAATTCAACAAGTATTTACCGAGGGATTGGTTAATGTCAGAGATAAAACTCTATGCACTGTGATGCTTTATACTGCTTGCCGTCTCAAAGAATACGTCACTTTGAAAATTAAGGACGTGTACGACTTAAAAAATAAGGTAAGACCTGAATTGATTATCCGCAAAGGCAATACCAAAGGTAAACTTCCTATCCGTAGCATTCCCGTGCTTGATGACTTGCGTTGGAGTTATGCCGTTAGTCGTGCGCTATTGTTTGGGTGGATGCTAGCTAGTTGTTTTCTATCTAAAGGAAGTACCACCCAAAAAAATACTGCGTCAGTATAGATAAAGGAGACAGGAGTCAGGAGTCAGGTAATTAGCGAACTAGTACCGCTGCGCGGAATTAAAAATTAAAAATCGCGAAGCGTTGCGAGCGAAGCGAAGCAATCTAAAAGCTTGAGTTGCAGGCAATAAGCAATTCCGAATGGTAGCTTTATTTCCGCGCCCCTTGTACTAGTTATTAAGGATATCGAATATTGATAAAAGGAGTAAGGGAATCAGTAAATATTTATCAATGGCTGCCGATCAATCATCTTACCAGTCAGACTCTAATTATTCTGGCTTCTGGCTTCTGACTCCTGACTCCTGACTCCTTCTTCACAAATCCCTATCAGCATTGAAAATGGCTAACAATATCAAAGAGCAAATTAAAGCAGACATTGAACAAGCAAAACAAACAGGACAGCTAAGATCCGAGCGAGTTCGAGAAATTGTGAAAGCAGCTGTTTCTCAGGTAATTTCTGAGTTTAAAGAAGGCTCCACTGAACTTCGCTCTCTTGTTAAAGATGCTGTCTCTACCGTCATTGAAAACTTACAAGAAAAAGGTGGCGAAATAAAAGAAGAAGTGACGGCATCGATTGAGGGAGCGCTGGAAGCAGTTAATACCAAAAGACATGAAGCTCTTGCTAAAACTCAGACTGAGGTGAAGCAGCTACAGGCTAAGCTAGACGAGCAAGAAGATCAAATTCAGCAAGAAGTTGATGGAATTTTAGCAGAACTTCAAGAAAAAAGCCAAGATACAACTGCTCATACCCAAACTGCTATAAACTCCGCTATTGATGCCATTACAAACAGTGAGGAAGTATCATTGTTAAAGAAACGCTATGCTCAACTGCAAGCCCAGCTAGCCATTGTCCGAGCTAACTTAGCTGCACGTTACGGTGGACGTTCTGGGGAAGTTACAGAGTATTTAGATGAGGCAAAGAACTGGGTTAAGCAAGCGCGTCCACAAGCGGAAGTTGTGGTTACACAGGTACAACAAAAAAGTTCCCAGCTAGACGACAAACTTGGTGAAGCGGGTACGGCGATCGCCAAGAAAGAGCGTCAGGTAAAACAAATACTAAAGGACTTGCTCCTAGCTGCTGTTGACGGGTTAAAAGATAAGGAACATACTAAGAAATAGAAAGTAGGGTGGGCATTGCCCACCCTACTTTCGGGTGATTTTAAGTTTTTTAGTCCGTTTGTTTTAACAAGAAAGAATACATGCGCTACTTCGCCAGAATGAGCGCATGTATTCTGTGCGAGTCGCGGATGAATAAAGGGGTTTAAGTCAGGAGCCAAATTGGAAATTTGGTGGTCAACAATTGCGTGGGGGTCAAAATCCCCAACGGAAGTGATTCTGACTCCTTCTTCAACTGATTTATGGCATTAGCCCGGAGATTGAGTTTCGGGCTGTGCTTTGCGTAAGATTTAATTGCGCAACTGGGGATTAGTATTATATTTCTCCCTCTCTATTTATTACTTCTTCATGCTTAGCAATAACCCAAATAGCATGAATACTACCGGGGAGCCAACCTAGAAGGGTCAGCAAAACGTTAATAAATAAGGTAGAACCTACTCCAACTGTTAGGAAAACCCCTAGCGGAGGTATGATAAGACCAAGAAGAAAACGAAGTAATGTCATGGGATTGCTGCTTCTAATTTTTAAACTGTTTTCACTTCTATTGTCTGGAATTGAATCTAATAAAAAACTCCATCTAAGGAATCATCTTAGTTTCTAATGGAGTAGAGACGGCACTAACGGGGTCTCTACAAATGAATGCTCATATCTAGCTTGACGGCAATTCAGCATTTGTTTTGGCATTATCGCTGCTCTTTAAAGCCAGATTCTTTTCAACAAAGTAGTTGTTGATGAAAGTATTAGCAAAAGACAGAACTACAGGAGCGACAAGAAAAGCGATAATTCCGTGGACGCTAAATCCTGGAACCAAAAATGCTGCTAATGAGAAACAGATACCGTTAACAACGAGTGAAAATGCCCCGAACGTTAAGAAGTTAAGCGGTAACGATAGCCCTGACAGAACTGGTTTGACTGAACTATTGACTGCGCCAATAACTGCACCAGCAATTAAAGCAGCCGGAAAATTAGCAATATCAACGCCTTTTGGAAAAATTATATCAACAATCAGTAAGCTCAAAGCTGTAGCTAACGCATTTAGAAATGTTGCAATCATATAATATAAGACCTCTAAACTCCTATCTCTATCCTCGATCATGGGCGATAGGTCAACCTCTCTACCAAGGTATATTTCTCTTCTACCATTTGGCAGGTAATTAGGCTTGTGGTTGCACTCTGTGTACTACTACAAATCTATTCTGATGGCGTTGCATTTTCTTTGAAGTAAAGCGAAGATTTATACAATACTTGTTCTTGATGAGTTTCTAAAGTGCAATCAGACAAAGGATAAGCTACACAGGTAATAGTGTAGCCAGCTTCGATTTCATTTGGCCGCAGAAACTTTTGCTCACTTTGATGGACTTCTCCACGGATCAGCTTAGCAACACAGGCGGAACACTCGCCTTGTTTGCATCCAGATGGAAGGCGGATACCTACTTCTTCCGCCATGTCGAGAATGTACTGATCGTCTGGGACTTTAATGGTGCGATCTAATCCAGTTGCTGGATTCAGGAGTCGAACTTGATAAACTGCCATTTTCTATCTTTGGTATACATTACTCGTTACGAGGCTACAGCCTAGGAATGACTTACGAGAGGCTTCGCCGCTAGGCTGGTCGGTGAAGCCTCTAAAATTGCGTTTTTACGCAGAGGAATCGGCTTTTCCCGCTTCTGGATGGGCGGGGGAACCCCGCCCCTACGGAATTGATTTCATGGACAAACTGATTCGCTTCAATTTCTCGTTGACTTCTAGCACTCGCACTTTCACAATTTGTCCGACTTTGACGACTTTCTTTGGATCATCTATGAATCTGTCAGCAAGTTGGGAGATATGCACCAAACCGTCCTGATGCACCCCAATATCGACGAAAGCACCGAAGTTGGCGACATTGGTAACCACACCCTCTAATTCCATCCCCTCTTTAAGGTGGGAGATTTCTTTAATTTCTTCTTTGAAGGTGGCATACTTAAATTCAGCCCGTGGATCTCTTCCTGGCTTTTCCAGTTCGTTAAGGATATCACGTAAGGTGGGTTCGCCTACAGTATCAGTGACGTATTTCTTGAGGCTGGTTTTCTTCAGCTTTTCTGCAATCTGGGTAATTTGAGTTAATGCTACGCTGAGGTCGGAGGCGATCGCTTCCACCACTGAGTAACTCTCTGGATGTACGGCTGTATTATCCAGGGGGTTATTACTACCACGAATACGCAAAAAACCCGCCGCCTGTTCAAATGCCTTTGGTCCTAACTTCGGAACTTTCCGCAGTTCCCGACGATTTTTAAAAGCACCTTGCTGATTACGATAGGCGACAATGTTGTTAGCAACTGTTGGCGTAATCCCAGAAACAAAACTCAGAAGTTCTTTTGAGGCGGTGTTTAAGTCTACGCCCACGAAGTTAACGCAGCTTTCTACAGTTTCGTCCAACTTCTTTTTCAACAACTTCTGATCCACGTCGTGTTGGTACTGTCCTACGCCAATGGACTTCGGATCGATTTTCACCAGTTCCGCGAGTGGATCTTGTAAGCGGCGACCAATGCTAATGGCACCGCGAACGGTAATATCTAAATCAGGAAATTCTTCTAGGGCAACTTTGCTTGCAGAATATATAGAAGCACCCGACTCATTCACCATCACTTTTATCGGTTTACGTTCTATTGTTTGCAACACTTGTGACACAAACTCATCTGTCTCCCGGGAAGCTGTACCGTTACCAATAGCAACTAACTCAATTTTGTACTTCTCTAGGAGATTTGTGAGAGTTTGTGCAGCTTTTCGACGTTGTTCAGCAGCTTGATGGGGAAATATCGCTTGGTATTCCAAAAACTTCCCAGTTTGGTCTAGCACTGCAACTTTACAGCCAGTGCGAAAGCCAGGGTCGATCGCCAGGGTCGGTTTCATCCCCCCTGGCGCAGACAGCAACAACTCCCGCAAATTAGCTTCAAACGTCTTGATGGATTCCATATCTGCGTAGGTTTTCTTCTCGGAAATGACTTCAGTGATTAGGGAAGCTTTCATCAAGCGGTTAAATGCATCCTTAAGCATCCCTTGATAAAAATCACGAATCACACGGACTTTCGTCTTAATTTCCTTGGACTCTAGGTAGAAAAGCACAACATCTTCATCAAAGGAAATTTCGTAGTGCAACACTCCTTCAGCTTTACCCCTACACAACGCCAACAAATTATGAGGTGCAATATTTTTTAGCCGCATCTGATAGTGGCGATACATCTCGAACTTGGTTGTACCTTCGGGATAATCATCTTTAATTTCGGAGATAAACACCCCTTCGTCAAGCAGGTATTCGCGTATATATGTACGGGACTCTGCTTTTTCTGCCACCTCTTCAGCTAGGATATCGGCAGCACCTTTGAGCGCATCCTCTGCTGTCTTAACTCCGGAATCCTCGGAAATATACTTCGCCGCTAACTCATCTAGTGACGTCGAGGCACTATTTTTGACGTTCAGCGACTTGATCAATTCGGAGAGTGGTTCTAGTCCTTTTTCTCTGGCGACGGTAGCGCGGGTACGCCGCTTGGGACGGAAGGGTAGATATAAGTCTTCAAGTTCGGTTTTTTGTAAACAGGGTTCGATTTTCGCTTTTAGCTCTGGAGTAAGTTTACCAAGTTCAGCGATCGCACTCAAAATCACCGATTTCCTTGCTTCCAGTTCTGTTAGATAAGTGTACCTGTCAGCTAGGTCGCGCAGCTGGACTTCATTCATTTCGTGGGTGCGCTCTTTGCGGTAACGTGCAATAAAGGGAATTGTTGCACCCTCCGCTAGAAGTTCCAGGGCATTTTGCACCTGATAAGGTTTGAGGTCTAGTTCAGTTGCTAGTAGTTGGAGAATGTTCAACATCGGGTGTGTAAGTTGAAAATGCTACTTCTTAAGGTATACGCTCGCTTGAATTTCAAGAGTATTCTTCCTTTGAGTGTTAAGCTAGTTTAACAAAGGATTTTGAAATATTGACTTTATACGCTGTTGTGATCAGTAGCGTGTTCTGAATAAACCTTCTAGGCTGTAAAATAAATTATAAGTGTTACCAACAATAACCTTAATATGCTTATGTGATGTGAAAAAGGATGCCTTTGTCTTTTCTGATTCCACTTTTTCCTGCTTTCATAGCTGGCTCCATTGTTAAAAAATGTAACGTTCATCTGGGGGATATTGCTGATATCCTTGCAGTTGTTAGCCTTATAGTGAGTTTTGTCTTAGCGCCTAGGCAGCTTCATGCGTTGCTGCTAGTTTCTCTGTTAAGCGCGCTCTCGCAAAAATCCCATGGACTGGTCGCTAGTGATTTAAACAATCCAAGGAATAAGTCAGGAGTTAAAATCTATTGGGAAAATTTTTCCCAAAATTTCGTAAATATATAAATTGTCATGTAATCTGTAAATACTAAAACATTCGGACGGGCATGACTAATCCAGGCTTAAGAGAGCTTAATAGGAGACATATGAGTGTAAATATGCAGTCACTATGGCAACGAATTGAAGCGCAACTTGTGCGTCATGAACCAACTAAATGTGTTACGCCTTCCCGAGTAGCATCTGACGAGGAGATTTTTGAGGTTGAAAGCGAACTCGGAATCTTGCTTCCTGAGGAATTAAAAATATTTTATCAAAAATTCAGCCACGATTGGGCTTGGCGTCTTGGCAGTTGGGTAATTCAACCCCTACCAGACTTAGGATTTCTCACAGAATACATGTCAGGAAAAATGGTTTTTGACTATGTCTTTGTAGATAACGAGCAAGACTGGAATCCAAAATGGATTGACTTTGCTGAGGATTTAGATGGAAAGAAGTTTATGTGTTTGAACCTAGATACTGATACCTATGTAGAAGCTCCAGAAAGTATATTCAGCAAGGTGGGGGAAGTTTTTGAGTTGGATATGGAAGAGGGTTATATTTTAGTTGAAGGAGTTACTTTTCGAGATTGGTTAGAAGATCTACTGACTGAACTTGAATCTAAAGATAAAATTAGTGATTTGCAAAGTAAAGAATAAATTCTTAAAGTATTTTAATAAAAAATTCTTATAAAGAAATGCCATCGGTTCGCTGCTGCACGTATGGCAGAACGATCCCACTTTGAAACCGTCAACCTTCGGAAGTAGGTTTAGATCAAATCCGGTTTTTCTACTCCTTTTTTATATAGCCCGCCTGTGCGGGCTACCTTACGGTCAGCCCCCTTTGAGGCGTCTATGTTATCCCTTGTAAAGAGCTTACATGTAAGGTTTCTACAGACTTTAGGGGAAAAAAGGGTATTAAATGCGGATTTAATATCATTGATCTTTTTCCACTGGAACTAACATGTAAGCTGTCTGGTCATTAGGTTGCTTAGCGCTCTGATTACCAGATTGCTGGTCATGCTTAACGGTACTATTGGTTACATCCACTGTACCTTTGACAGTGTCGTTAACATCTTCAGCTGCACCCTTGACAGCATCTACTGTATTTTTGACAGTATCGTTAACACCTACAGCTGTGCCTTTGACAGCATCTACTGTATTTTTGACAGTTTCATTAACACCCACAGCAGAACTCTTGACGGCGTCCCCTACATCTTTCACCGTGTCGTTAACACCTTCAGCCACAGTCTTAATTGCGTCCCCTACACTTTTTACAGTTTGGTTAACACCCTCAGCTGCACCTTTTACCGCATTTCCTACGCTTTTTACAGTTTGGTTAACCTTTTGGGTTGTACCCTTAAGAGTTAAAGCTACAGCTAGTGCGCCCAATGTAGCACCAATGAGTGCTCCGAGTGCTACTTTAGCTAAGTCATTATTATTGCCTGTATCTCCTGTATAAGCCTCAGTTCTGTCTGTATAAAGATCAATACTGCCCTGAGGCTGATCCAAAAGCTGCTGGTTTTCATTCATCGTCGTCTTCTCCCTTATCTCAAAACTGATTGCTGAGTACTGAGTTCATATCGGCGCTGATTAGCCACAGTCCCCACCTACTCTTCGAGAATGGCTTCGCCCAACGTCACCCCTCCCCGCAGGCACAAAGAAGTCTGAGGGACGGTGAAACACCCCTGAAGGTCACTGTTAACCCAAAGAGATAACTTCTTGTCAAACAGCGGACATGCTGCCCGAACGACGAACAGAGGTTTGGCGGAAGGGTTTGTTGCGGTTAGGGATGGGATTCTTTTTCTATGGGTGGGTAGTTAGCTCGACTTGATATGACTCAGCACTCAACATTCATTGCCTACCACTATTTGTTCAACTCCGAACCTAAGAAGTCTGGGTTCGGAATCTCAGATATCTGTTTCTAAGAGTCAATCAAGCCGAGCAATTTCTTGTGCAAGCAAGTCGTCCTCTTCAAAAGAAGCTACTGGTATTCCTGCCTCTCCATAAGTACTTGATTCAACGATCAGTCCGTCTGAGTGTGGAGATGAAATGTAAATCGTCGGCGTACTGTCTTCCTGATTACCGAGCAGCTGGTTGTCTGCAACCTTCCGGTCTTGGTATTGATATCCCTCACTTTCAAATGGCGTGCCATTCTTAACTGTATCCTTTGCCTTGTCCGCAGTACCTTGTACAGCTTGGTTAATACCCTGCGCTGTATTGTGTACTCCGTCCGCTGCACCTGCGGCAGTTTGCTTAGCTCCCTCAGCGACATTCTGCGCTGTATCCTTTGCTTTATCCGCTGTACTTTGTACAGCTTGGTTAACGCCCTCTGCTGTATTCTGTACTGCATTCAGAGTACCAACTGCAGTTTGCTTAGCTGCGTCAGCCACATTGCCAGCTGCATCCTTGGCTAAATCTGCTGCACCTTGTACAACTTGACCAACACCCTGTGCTGTATTCTGTACTGCATCCAGAGTACCTGCTGCAGTTTGCTTAGCTATATCCGCGGCACTCTCAACTGCACCCTTGGCTAAATCTGCTGCACCTTGTACAACTTGACCAACACCCTGTGCTGTATTCTGTGCTAGGTCCGCTGCACCTGCTGCCGTTTGCTTGGCTACGTCTGCAACACCCTCAGCGACACCCTTTGCAGTGTCTAATGTTCCACCTACAATAGCTTGGTTAGCACCATCAGCGACACTCTTTGCCGCTTCCCCTAGACCTTTTGCTGTTTGACCAAGACCGGAGCCTATAGTCTTTGCAGCTTCTCCTAGACCTTTTGCAGCAATGTTAAAGCCCAGACCTATTCTTTTACCAGCCAAAGCGCCAGCTAAAGCCCCCAATGCAGCACCAGTGAGTCCGCCTATGAGTGCATTAGTTAATGTAGGATTCAAGCCTTTTTTTGCTGAACCAGCAGTGGATTGAGGCGTAGATGTAGATGCCCCAGCACCAATGTTTGTGCCAGATGAACCTGAGTAAGATTGACCCGTTGTCGGGCGGTTAGCAGATTCGCTTCCAGCTACACCAGCACCAATGTTTGTGCTAGTTGAACCAGAATAGCCCCTTGTCGTGCGGTCAGTATCTTCGGTTCCAGATACCCCAGCACCTGTATTTGTGCCAGTTGAACCAGAATAAGATTGATCTGTTGTTGTGGCGTTAGCATTTCCACCCTGATGATCCCAACCCTGTCTGCTCTCAACCATATCACTGCCCTCCTTAATTAAAAAGGATTAACATCCATCTGATGCAGATGTTTCTCTTGCGTCAATCTAACAATTAAATATCAAGACTTAACCGCTCGAAAGGTAGACATACTAAACACCACAGTCAGTCTCCAGTAGGAGTTTTAAACTGTGTTTTCTTATACGATGAATTGTCATATAACACCTTACATTTTTAGTCTAGACATAGGTCACAAAAAAATCAACATACTTAGTAGGAATATAATTAATTTATTGGCCTCAATTCACATCGTCAAACTAGCAAAAACCAGGGATAAATCGAGTGAGCAATCAGGGAAATACTCTCTCATGCTTGTTCGTACATTTGTTTATGCTTTGCTAGAAGCTGGAGATATTTCTCTTTCGTCTTGGCTTGCACCCACTTTTCTTTAAAAATTGCAGCAGATTCAGCTTTAACCGGATCTACCTCATACGGTAAAATATCTTTTCTAGCTTTAATCTGGTCTTCCTTAGAGGTTTCTTTTTGCGGATTTGTTTTGTACTTTTTGCCGCTTTTGTGATTAGCATAGCGACGCGATCGCGTATAACCCATTTGTAAAAACTTCCGCGCCATATCTGCACCTACAAAATCATCTTTACCCAAATATTCAAGAAACATTTGATATATTTTTTCACTAGAATCTCTGGCAATATCCGGATTTTTAAAGCGCCAGTGAGGAAGGATTTCTGATTTATATGGTTCTACCAAAAGCACACCCTGCTCACCCTTACCAACGCGATAAAGTTCAGGATGTTGTCGAAAATCGATATTTTTAAAATCTAAAGAATAATCAATCATACATGTTAAGTTTTTATGTTGTTAGTTGTAGGGTGGATACTGACCGAAGAGGCAGGGAGCAGGGGGCAGGGGGCAGGGG
>CAZZXJ010000083.1:0-14946 GCA_964657905.1 uncultured Stigonema sp. | reverse complement strand
TACCAGCGCACAGAACGCGCACTAAGGCTTCTCCCGGTGGTGGTTCGGGAATGGGCATGTCGGTGCGTAATTGCAGTTGGTTGTTTTCCAGCCAAAGTCCTTTCATTGCCAAAAGTTAGCCTACAGGGCAGTAACAGGTGTATTGTACATTTTTCTTAATACTAAGTAATTTATGCCCTACTGTGGTAGAAAACTGCTGGAGTTGATTTGTATCGTTGATCCAGCATGGCGCAAACAACAGCAATTGATCCTCACCCAGCGTTATCACCTCCCTCTGACCCAAGAGGCAGGCGAGCGGGGAGCAGGGGGCAGGGGGAAAAGATTCTGGATCCCCCGGCTAAAGGGGTTTCAAGCCCCTCCATTTATGGATGGAGAACAGCAAAAATGTATTTCTTGCACTACGTGTCTCGAAATACTACGTCCTTATTTCTTGCGAATCCATTCATGGATGGGGTTTCTCCCCTGCTCACGAACCCCTGCCCCCTGCCTCTTGTTGACCCAAGTATTTGCCCTGTGGCTGGGAATCTTTTTACTTTGCACCTCGCCAACCTACGCCCAGCAACAAGTACAAAGTTCCTGTCCTCAGAAATTTCTTGCCAGTAAGTGCGTTAAAAGCATATCGCAGATCTTCACAAAACTGGCACAAGCAAATGTCGTGTATCTGGGAGAAACTCACGACAGTCTTGAAGACCACCAAAATCAGCTAAAAATCATTCAGGAACTATACCAAACCAATCCCAAAATCGCGATCGCATTAGAAATGTTCCAGCGCCCCTATCAAGGCGTTGTCAATCAATATCTTGCAGGAAAACTGACTGAAGAAGAACTTGTAAACAAAAGCGAGTACGAAAAGCGCTGGGGTTTTCCTTGGGAAAATTATGCTCCAATCCTCCGGTTTGCCAAAGAAAAAAAACTGCCTGTCTTAGCCTTAAACACACCGTCGGAAATTACCCACAAAGTTGCTCGTGAAGGTTTAGAAAGTCTGACAGCATCTGAACGGCAATTTATTCCCCCCTTCTCGGAAATTCGCACTGATAATCAAGAGTATCGCCAACGTTTACTAGCAGTCTTTCAACAGCATCAAGCCGCCAGTCAGGGTAGCGGTACTGATTTTGAGCGCTTTTTCTTAGCGCAAGTGCTGTGGGATGAAACAATGGCAGAGGGTGTTGCCAATTTTGTGAAAGCTCATCCAGATTATCAAGTGGTAGTGTTAGCTGGACAAGGACATATCATTTACGATTATGGTATTCCCAGTCGTGTCGCCCGTCGCCTGAAGGGTAAGCTAATTCAGCGTTCCGTTTTACTTAGTCCACCTCATGAGGAGACAACATTAAAAGATAGGGCGATCGCGGACTTTATCCTTTTTAAAAATTGATGTCTTCCCACTCCTGGGCTTCAATAAAGCGTTGCAAGTGCTTGACATTTGTAGTGGCAAGGACGATGTATCGACCGGGAGATTCTTCTTGGATAAGTATTTAATGTGGTTGCAGCTTTGTTAGCTTATCCTTGGCGGTTCAAATTCTTACCTTTTCCAAAAACGGTGTAAACACCGGAATTAATTCTGAGCGGCTGAGAACTAAACTAGGGAAAGAGCGATCGCTATAATCTTCCCCTGGTGACAAAGGAAAAGGCTCTGATTTCAGCGAACTCCAAGTGCCGCCAGCTGCTTGAACAATTACCCAAGCAGCCGCCAAATCCCAAACTTTGGGTGTAGCCTCAACGCTACCCAGTACTGCACCAGTTGCAACCGTAAGAAAATTATAGCTAGCAACACCTAGCATGCGAAACTTGCACTTAAAGCCGGGTTGGATAACTGAGGTGCTGCGGGAACAGATATTGAAGAAGTGATTATTGCTGGGTGCATCATTACTAGTGTGGATGGGGTGATGAGCAGCGCGTTGGACGGGTTCCCCGGCTTGAAGCGACTGCGAACCCGAAGGGTGATTGCGAAATGCCCCAGATGGTGCTGCCAACCCAGATGAACCTTCCCAAAAGCCGTGAAAAGTTTCATTCACTGGTGGTACGTAAACGTAACCAAACACGGGTGTGCCTTGGTACAGTAAACCCAGAGAAATCGACCAAATGGGAATGCCACGTGTAAAATTGGTTGTTCCGTCCAAGGGGTCAATGACCCAGCACCATTCTGTACCCGGAAAAATCTTATTGCCCTCTTCACTAAGAATGCCGTAACCAGAAAAAGTGGATGCGATCGCATCCCGAATTTCCTGATCCGCCCATTGATCTGCTTGTGTCACCAAACTGCCATCAGCTTTTTGCAAAGCCTGCACCTGCCCAAAATCTTGCATCAACTGCTTGCCAACTCTCAGGGTAGTGGTTTGGGCAAATTCAAGAATCGTTGTCCAAAATTCAGTCATTTAATTAATAGCTAATGGCTAATGGTGCAATTAGCAATTATCCATTAGCAGTTAGCACCATTCACATTAAATATTATCAATCAAGTTCACGAGCCAAAACAGAGGCGATCGCTCGCTTGGCACTCGTTTGAAATTCTGAGACATTCACTCGGTTAAGCAAACCAACCGCCCAAATCATCCCCAGTGCTGATGTAGCAAACACCAGACTGTAAGCTAACACTGGTGTATTCAGCAACCTACGACCCACATCCAGTAGTGCCCCTCCCCCTACCGTTGCTAGAGCCTGAGCCATTGCCTGTGCTAATCCCCAAGCTCCCAGAAATGTACCTGCCGTTTCTTGTGCCGTAAGATCCAGCATTAAAGTGACTGCGCTATTCGTCAGTACTCCACCAGACAGTCCCAGCACCAATACAGCACTTTTCAGCAGTGCTTGATTACCAGTGAAACCAGTAGCAATCACCAACCCAAAGCTGGCTGCTACCGCCCAACATCCCAATCGAGCCGTCTTTTGTTTACCTAAGCGAGGCACAATCAAAAAGCCGGTGAAGGTCATCCCCAGTAAAACACCAATACCCCAGCAAGCGTTCAGCAAGGCACCTTGAGCCACCGTCATGTGAAACACCTCGCCACCGTAAGGCTCTAGAATTGGTTGTTGCAAGAACAAGCTGATTGTCATTACCAATAAAAAGCTAAAAAATAGCCCTGTTTGACGGCTAGCAGTCAAAACTTTCAACGCCCTACCTAGGGTGATGCGGTTTTCCTGGTCTGATAGCATGGAACGGGAGGCAAAGCGTGAATATTTTTTTTCCACGCCAATAGTAGCAATAAAGCCGAGGCAAACCACCGCAATAGGCAGGATCATAAATAAATGGTTGACTGACGCCTCCAACGTTTCTCGAGTCAGTCCTTCCAGCAACTTTTTACTAGTAACAGCTCCTACCACAATTCCCACCATCAACAGTGACCAGACAACCCCTACGAGTTTGGAGCGATTGTCCTCATCAGAAACATCCACTAACAAAGCAGCATACGTTGTCGAGCAGGCATCAACACAAAGCCCATATAGGGCAAACATCAGAGCCAAGAGTGCAGCCCAACCCGTGCTTTGTATCGTCCAGCCATTGGCTAAGCTAGCACCCAACTGCCACACTACTTGCACAGCAAGAAACACAAAGACTGCCAATAGAGACAAACCAGCCCAGATATACCCCGTACGGTGATAGCCCCAAAGCTTTTTGGTATCAGACATCTGTCCAAACCAGACTCGGGCTGGGGAAACAAACAGAGCCATTGCTGTAGTACCTGCGGCGATCGTCGCAGGCACTGCTAGAAGTTTTGGGTCAATCATCACGCGATTGAGTACTCCCAATGTCAGCACCGACATGATGCCTAATCCCATCTGGAATAGACCCAGCCGAAACATGGTCAGCAGATTGACCTTTGGCAAAGCCAGGGAGTTTGTTTGGGAATCAAATAAATCGCCGCTTGTCATGTCGCTTCGCTCCAATTCGTAATTCGTAATTCGTAATTATTGCCCCATGCATTCAGGCATTCGCGCTCGTTTTCTCCGGATAGAGTACTCTATTCGGAAGACTTCGCATGAAAAGTAACGCGTTCGCATTTATTATTTTTTCATTAATGAACAAGGTGCAAGTACTCTTAACTATGCACCTTGTCCCAATATTTGCTGTGAAGGTACACTGGAAATATAAAGAAGTGTAAAGAATTAATTTTTGTAAACGTGGAAACAATCACATTAGGGAAAAATGGTCCTGCTGTTACACCCCTTTGCATTGGTACTTGGGCTTGGGGTGATAAACTCTTTTGGAGTTATGGCAATGACTACGGTCCAGAGCAATTGCAAGCAGCCTTTACTGCCGCATTAGAGGCTGGTATCAACTTCTTTGATACTGCTGAAATTTACGGACTAGGGCTTTCCGAGCAGTTTTTGGGGCAATTTATGCAAAAAACAGATAAACGGGTGCAGATTGCTACCAAATACGGTCCCTTTCCCTGGCGATTTACAGGTCAGTCTGTTGCCGATGCACTAACCCAGAGCTTAAGACGCCTACAAGTAGACCGAGTTGCCCTGTACCAAGTGCATTGGCCTTTCACTTTCTTGATGAGTCAAGAAACTCTAATGAACGCCCTTGCAGATGAGGTGAATCGGGGCAGAATTGAGGCAGTAGGTGTCAGTAATTACTCAGCACAGGAAATGCGGTCAGCGCACCAGATATTAGCTGCCCGTGGCGTACCTTTAGCTGTCAACCAAGTACGCTACTCTTTGCTAACTCGCCAAATTGAAAGCAACGGTATTTTCAACACCGCTCGTGAGTTGGGTGTAACACTTTTAGCATATAGTCCTTTGGCTCAGGGGCTACTTACAGGTAAGTATACCTCTCAGGGCGGCGAAACCCCCAATGGTGCCAGAAGGCTAGACTCGCGATTTAGTAAAGAAGGCTTGCAGAAAATTGAACCAGTGATATCTTTGCTACGCCAGTTAGGAGAAAAACACGGACATACCCCTGCCCAAGTTGCGCTCAACTGGTTAATCGCACAAGGTAACGTGATCCCAATACCTGGGGCGAAAACAGCCGAACAAGTGCGACAAAATGCTGGCGCTTTGGGTTGGAGATTGAGCGAAGATGAGATTGCCCAGTTAGAAAAAATTACTCGTCCTTAGTACAGACGTTTAGCCAAGACAGCGCAAGTACGTACCATAATTTGTACTTATTTGGCACAGTTATAGATTACTCGAACTCTGGGGGCCATAGTTCTGATACTGTTAGCTCCCAACCAAGAAGTAATTCTGGTAGTGTTAACTTATCGTTGTCTTGTAGAACTATCGGCGCTTGGCTGAGTCGGTAAACTGTTAGAGTTCTTAGGTCAGGGTCAATCAGGATACCTACTGTACATCCAAGTTGTAGGAATAGTAAAATCTTTTCTACTAATGGCTTAATGCGGTCAGTTTTAGATTTGACCTCAACCATCAAGTCTGGAACTAGCTCTACAAAATCGCGCTTAGTTTTCTTCAGTCGAGCCGCAAGCACAAACGATACATCGGGAGCGCGTAGATTTCTCTTTGGTGAATCAGTTTCTTCTACATCTTCTGTTTCTAAACTGGGTAGAATGAACCCAGCGCTGGAACCAGTCACCCTTCCTAATTTTCGAGGTCTTACCCAGTTAGCAAGCTGCCGCGCAAATTCTAGACCTATTTCCTCTGACTCGTAATCAGATGGACCCATAACAAGTATACTCCCATCTACCAGTTCCATTTGCCATTCTGGATGCTCTACTTGTAGTTGCTCTAAGTCTGAAATGGAGAACATAGGATTATTAAGAATGCATCTTTACTCATGATAAGTAGTGTTCGCACTCACTGCTGCTGAAATTCTTGCTTTGCCTTTTGCCGCGCCGCCTCGATTTGCTTCTGTACATTGGGGTTATTTGCACAAACACGACTTTTGCGAAAAATTTCAAGTAGTGTAGTAGTAGCCCACCCTCACTCAGATCTGGTGGGCAGTGCCCACCCAGCCCTTTCAACGCGAACAAATGTACTATATTTTCTGTTGAGCGGCACGATGGGTTTCGATCAATCTTGCGGTCGAAACATGGCGATGTTTACTGTCAACAATTAGGGGCGATCGCTTGTTCTTTACACCTCTTGTCGTCTTCAGAAAACGCTTGAGATTAACCTTGGCTGCGAGCAGTTGGAGGATCTGTGCCATTTGGTTTAAAGAAAACATCCCAAACTGATGCCAATGGGTTGATGGAATTGCAATCATCATGCCGCGATGAGTGCCTTGAATCTCATCAACCAGATAGAAATCGGATAATCCCGCCTCAATTTTGCCCACTCCATGTACACTCCCTAAAGCAGCTCGTAGCGTCGCCAGAATGTTGTATACTACCAAAGCCATAGAAAAAGAGAATAAGGCGGCTTTTGGATAAGCTAAAGTCAGAATTTCACCATTGAAATTCTCAGTTACTGTCTGGAAAAGGGTTTCAAGACTCCAGCGACGGCGATAAAGTTCGGCAACTGTGGCAGCATCAGCATCGGTTTGGGGTAAATTAGTCAAGATGGCGATTTCCCAATCTTTGTCTCGCGTCGGTTTCTTGAGCTTAAGCTTGACCCGTCGTAGTCGCAAGACAGTTTGCTGATCCGTAATTTCCACTTCCTGCTCAAACACTTCCCCAGTTTCGGTTTGTCCCAAGGATTGTAATTCGCTTATGGGTTTCCACCCTAAAGCCCCATGTTGGCGAATCACAAAGAAGGCTTTTTTCTGGGCAATCGTAAACAGAAACTTCGCTGTGCAGAAATTGCGGTCTCCCTCCCATACCTCTGCCGGTTGGACTCGTTCGAGAATTTCATCAAATAAGGAACGCTCTTGGGCATGACCATCTTCTTCAGGGAAAACATCTACTACCAGTTTTGAGTGCGGGTCTAGTACAACAATCGCTTTACCTGGTAACGCTTTGGCTGCAAATGAACGAATTGCATCCAACCGATGGTCAGTTGCCGCAAGACATGTGCCATCGAGGATTCTCAAGCGATACCCAGTCGGCAAAAGAGGCGGCTGTTCTCCATCCATTGCTGTAACTAAGGCTTGCAACTCGTTCTTAGTTGAGCGTACTAGTGCCTGACTTACACCGAGTTCGATTCCGGAGAGCTTTTTGTATAGTGCTGTCGTACTCACGCTCTTGTTCGCTGCACTGGCACGATAGGCTGCATGAACTGATTTCTGAATTCCGCACACCACCAAGCTCATCAAATCAACTTGGCTGGAAAACAGTAGGTCTTGCTGGTATTGCACAGTAGCATGGGTTTCAAATAACTGATCCATTCGCTCTGAGGCAAAAACATATTCCATCAGACCCCTTGCCATGACGCTAACGGGACTCTCTTCGACAAATTGTTCAAAGATAGCAGATAGCATTTTGACCGCCCTCAACATTGCTATTGTTGAGGATACCCTGAAGTTATACCCTACACTCTATACTCGGAGCGGCTTTTAGCCCGGGAAATCTTAGTACATTTGTTCGCGACCAATGGGCTGGCCTAACGCACCCTACGTAGAATTTACATTTGTTTACATACATCTGTCCACAATTACCATAGTGGGGCGAATTTCAGCCATCACTTCCAAAGTATCGCTCTCGTGGTAGCCAACTATGCAGCGAGCGTCAAAATAATTGGTTGGGTGGGATCGCAGTTTTCAACTCATCTGCCGCATCAAAGTACAGCACCTGATCGCTTTTGGGTCTATAAACGTAGAACCCAAGCTGACCGCCATTTATATCTAAGAACCTTTGATAAAGTTCTCTTTTGTTAATGGCAAAATCTTTTAAATCTGATGGATCAGCAAGCTGTGTTGACTTAATGTCGTAGGGTCTAAATCTGTTTATGTGGGTCATTTCATAAATCAAATAACACTCATCTATTTCCTCTGTTGGACTAATAAGTTCTTCTACTATGTTTGGAACTTTAGCTCTATCTGTAGAAGCGTAGACGTTTTTACTGAAATTCATTTTTGTTAGGAATTAATTGCTAGGCTAATAGCTAAAGTCGGCTGAAGCAGACTTGGAATTTTCTGAATTTAGTCCGTTTCAACGGACAGTAGCTCAGAGCCGGGTCACTTGAGTGACCCGGCTCTGGTATAGAATGAAATAGCCCTGATCCTGAAGGGGTTACAAAAAGGTCTGAAGTAGTTGCAGGGTAATGTCTTCAGATTTTGTAGTAAAATAAGCAAAGGTCTAGCTTGTTGAGAAGGCACAAGGCAGGTATGTATCCCCATAAATAAATCGCGTAGCGCCGCGAGCGGAGCGTGGCGGTCTGGGGATTTAAAAAGGACGCCGTATTTCTTGCGCTGCGCGTCTCGAAATATATCTTTTTTTACCTTTCATAAATAAATTTAGGGGCTTGTGATCCTTTTAAAAGAGGGAAAATAAATTCTTCCCTTCTGCCTTCTGCCGTCTGCCTTTCTTTGGTCAACAAGACCTAGTTCATAGCAATATGCTTTAATTATACCACATCTACCTCAAAAGTCAACTTTAACCGTGCCAATACCAGCAATTATTAGAAAAAGTTAATACTACATCAAAAAACTCATCATCACCACCCTCAAGTGAGCCACCCGGATTTGGGCACAAATCAACCAAGAAAAAAGCGGTAAAAGACGGGGAGGTCAACCAGGTCATGTGGGTAAAAGCCGGGACTTATACCCCATAGAAAAATGTCGCGAGTCATACGACCCTTCGGGTTCGCCAGTTGCCTAATTTTTCAAATCCATTTATTGACAATAGCATCAATACGGTAATTTGTGCCTTCACTTCAACCCCATAAAGGAGCAAGTGGTTTGATCGCCACGGGTGTTTTTGCTCGCGATTACCCCCACGTCGCAAGAGCGAAAATTTAGTCAGGGGTTTTTCTCACGATCGCCCACAGGAAATTGAGTCATAAGTTTTTCTTACGATCGCCCCCCCCTGAACGGATACCTTAAGATTTGGTTTGTCGTACCGAAAAACGAGGGAAATTAGCATTCTGTACTCAGCCGCACCAGCGCTGAGTGCATGGCAGTGACCCGGCGGACAATCTGGTCGATCTCCATATCTAGTACGCTGTAGTCAATCACTGCCTGACGGATAGGAGTATGTCCGTGAGTCACAGCCAGTTCCTGTACGCGGGCTGTACGTAGTACTCGCAGGTGGGAATGAATTTTTTGCAGCGTTCCTTCAAGGTCAGGCAAAGGCGGTGGAGAAATTCCCTGCTGTACCGAATCAGCTAGCTGTTCTAATAGCACCGTAATTTCTTGGGCAAAGGTTTCCAATTCTGGCAGTGGTTGAGTTCTTCTAAAATGGTCGAGGTGTACTGCCAAGACTGTTACCGCGTTGGTAAAACGTCCCATGTACACTAGCAGTGCCATCACAGGTTCCACCAGTCCTAGCGACGTTTTGGGTTCGCCCAGTAACCCTTGATACGAGGTTTGGGCATTGCTAATTGCCAGCCCAGTTCGTCTTCGTGTGCTGATGATTGCAGCGGAGTCCTCTTTTTCACCCTGGTAGACAGCCATCACTTTCTCAAAGTAGTTGCGGCACTGTCGAAGGGCGGCGGCGAGTTGGCTGGGTAAGCGTTGGCGTTCCCATCTGGGCCACATCAGGTAGTGACCCCCAAAAGCCAGTCCTGCACCAATCAATGTGTTGAACACTCTGATACCAGCAAAGTGCCAACCAATGGGTTGCGTCAGATCGATGATTAGTAAAACGAAGATTGAAAAGAAAAAAGTCGCGTACCCATAGTGAACGCGCAGCAGGGAAATGCCAAAAAATACCGCCAGCACAGTGATAATACTTAATATAAGCTTGTTCGCGATCGCTGCTGCCAGGACAGCCGCCACAGTCGCTCCCAGGATAGTTCCGCCTACTCGGTGGAAAAACCGCTTGAAGGTTCCGCCAAAGTCAGGTTTGAGAACCAACATGATCGTCAGCGTGACCCAATACCCCATTTGTAGCTTGGCAAGCTGGGATATTGCCACGCCTACGGTAAGAGTCACACCAAGACGTATAGCGTGGCGAAAGATTGCTGAGTCTAAGGTCAGGTTATCCCGTAGTATTCTCAGGGGCGATCGCTGTTTCTCTTCAACTGCAACGAGTGTATCAACATCTCGGCCCCTAATCTTGATGCCAGCTTTAGTTGTAGCTGTAATATCCGTGTAGTGCAATTGCTTAATCAGCTTTTCGATCATCAACACCAGGTCAGTGAGAGCAACTAAGGCTGGGTAGTTTGCCTCCGCCACGGAAATTGCTATTCTTTGCAGGTGTTCTTGTTCCCGGAGTGCCTCGTGGATACGGTTAAGATTTTCAAAGGAGATGACAGCAGGCTTGCCAGAAATGACTTTAGCTATGGCGAGAGTGATGACTAATAACTGATCGAGTGCATCGTCAACTAATAGCTGGACTGAGCGAAATTGCTGATATCGCGAATTAATTTCTATCAACTCAATTAAGGCAACGACTGAGCCAAATAGGCGTTCTGCGTCCTGAATCAGTACCAACAATTGCTCATCCATCCAACTTCGAGCCTGCTTCCCAATGCGTTCTGCACCCAAAGCAGTCCGAGCATTCTCCAATGCCTTTCTAATTTCTAGATCATATCCAGTTGCGCTGTCAATTCCAGTCGGAATCGCATTATTCTGGAACGCCTGAATGTAATCGGCTAGAGCATTGTAGCAGTCAGCCACAGCCGCTTGTATGGGTTTGTAAGGTGTAGCGGGCCACATTACCAAGGAGAGTAGCATCGCCCATCCACCCGCCATTAAGCACAGCAGAAATCGCAACAGGGCGATCGCCAAGTCACCAGCCTGCGCAATTGCGGAAATAAATGACAGCCCAACGACAAGACCTACAGTCGAACCAGCATTACCGTACAGCGAAGCAAAACCGGAACCTAGTCCCCAAAGTAATGTCAGCACCAGAGCAAGCATTGGGACTCCCGCCACCAGAGTACCCACAAGCACAGAAATTGCCATTCCAACGGTGGCTGCTACCATCGCCGTAGCTTTTATTCGGTACGGTCCACCAACATTTGCCAGGTTGACAAAGTAGGCGATCAAAGCGACAAATAATCCGCTTTTCCGATGGTCCGTAAGTTGTCCTAGCAGCATGGGAATCCCTAATGCTAAAGCTGCCCGCAAGCCATTGGCGATCGCTGGTTTCCCCGGCTCTGGCTGGAGAATAAACCTGAGGAAATTGGTTCGATTCGACTGCATGGTTCTAGGTAACGCCTGTTAATTGGACTGTGTTTTTAACAGACAAAAGCGAAAACAGCCCAACAAGTACGACCTAAGGCTAGCACTTGGGGCTGAAATTAACTGAGGAACTAAAACTCAATAGTCATTTGTCCTTCGTCCTTTGGCTAATGACCAATGACTAATGACTCTTGACTAAGAAGCTGATTCCCTAGCTGTACCAGAACCTAGCTTTTTCGGAGAAATAGAAGACGACTCGCGACGCCCAGTCCGCAGTTTGGGTTTGGCAGACCCGTTTCTTTCTCCTTCATTGGTGCTAGCGTCAGATTTTGACCAAGCAGAGCGAGTTCGCTCACCAGATTCACGACGATTACCTCCCCGCAGCTTCGGTTTAGGACTGGAGGATAGAATATCCTCTTCCGTAAGACCGATGTCTGATTGCAACCAGTCAGGACGGGTTTGATCGTAAGCAATTTGCAACGCAGCTGCGGCGATCGCCTGAGCATCGTATTTTTCAGTCAACTCACTCACTATCGGCAAAAATGAGGCTAGACGCTCGCCCGCCAAGGCTTCTCGCACTTGAGCTTGCAATTTTTCTAACTGCTTCGCTTCAATTTGTGCCCGTGTGGGAATCGTCAGCACTTGCCAGTTTTGGCGTACATGGCGCTCAAATAGCTGTTGCTTACGCCGCTCAAACGGCTGCACGAGAGAAATAGCAGTCCCTTCTTTACCAGCTCGACCAGTACGACCAATGCGGTGGACGTAGGTTTCCACACTATCGGGTAAGTCGAAGTTAATTACATGAGACAGCTGATCGACATCCAAACCCCGCGCCGCAATATCAGTGGCTACAACCCAGCGCACCTGACGATTGCGGAACCTAATTAATAACCGCTCACGCGCTTGTTGGGACAAGTCACCGTGATATTCATCTACACTATGACCCGCAGATTGCAACTGATTGGTGAGTTCTGCCGCTGTACGTCTAGTGCGGACAAAGATTAAAGCCGACTCTGGATCTTCCATTTCCAGGATAGGCTGTAAAGCTTTGGCTTTTGTCAAGTGGCGTGGCACGAGGTAAGCTACCTGATTGATTTTGGTAGGAGCGGCTTTTGGCTGCTCGACAGTGACTGTGATCGGCGATCGCAGAAACTTCGATACCAGATGGCGAATTGATGGCGGCATTGTCGCCGAAAATAAAGCTGTCTGGCGTTCTTCTGGTGCTTGGGAAAGTATTTTCACTACATCGTCGATAAAGCCCATGCTCAACATTTCATCAGCTTCATCCAACACCAACCACTGCACCCGATCCAGCTTCAGACAGCCCCGATCCAGCAAGTCTATTACCCGTCCAGGTGTACCCACAACCATGTGAACACCGCGTTTAAGTTGTAAAATTTGGCGGTCGATTGATTGACCCCCGTAGATTGCCAACACCTTCAATCCTTGATCGCCAATAAAGTCTGAGATGGCATCATGGACTTGAATTGCTAGCTCGCGAGTCGGCGTCAATACTATGGCTTGCACCACCTTTTGATTAACATCCAACCGCTCTAAAATCGGTAGAGAAAATGCCGCTGTTTTGCCCGTTCCTGTTTGGGATTGACCCACCATATCTCGACCCGCTAGCAGTTGCGGAATCGCTTGAATTTGAATGTTAGTTGGTGCGGTAAAGCCTATTTGTTCTAATTGCTGAACGCGCTCTTGTGAAATTCCTAATTCTTGAAACGAAAGATCCATCAATTCTCCTACTTGTTTAATTGTTAGTGGTTAGTTGTTAATTGCTAATAGCTAATTGCTAATTGCTATTAGCTATTAACTATTGACTATTTGACCATAAAGGTCGTAGACATTAGCCTGTTTAATCGTTACTGGCACGATAGTTCCTAACCTTGCTTGACCATGAACAAATACCTGCCCATCCACTTCTGGGGCGAATCTGCCAGAACGACCGATCAACTCTCCTGTTTCGGGATTTTCTTGTTCAATCAGCACGTCTACTACTTTGCCGACTTCCTGTTGATTTTTCTTGAAAGAAATTGGCTGTTGGATTTCCATTAGTGCAACTTGCCGCTGATCCATCAGTTCTGGGGGCAGTTGGTTTGGTAGGTTGTAAGCGGGTGTTCCTTCCTCCGCCGAAAAGGTGAAAACACCTACATGGTCAAATTCATGGCGCTGGACAAACTGCAACAGATGCTCAAAATGCTCATCACGTTCGCCGGGGAAACCGACAATAAAGGTTGTCCGCAGCACTGATGAAGGTAGTGCCTCCTTAATGCGTTCGATAATGGTATCGTTTACCTGTCCTTGCCAAGGACGGTTCATGGCACGCAGAATCTCTGGATGGGAATGTTGCAAGGGCAAATCCAGATAAGGTAAGACGTTAGGTGTTTCTTGAATTGCCGCTATCACATCTGGGGTTAGTCCAGTGGGATAAGCGTAGTGCATACGAATCCACGGCACATCTACTTTCCCCAAAGCACGCAGCAATTCGGCTAACTTTGGCTTACCGTAGATATCTATACCGTAATTGGTGGTAACTTGGGAAATCAGAATGATTTCTTTTACCCCTTGGCTTGCTAACTGATGAGCTTCAGTAACGATGGATTCAATAGTACGCGAGCGTTGGTTTCCTCGCAGATAGGGAATAATACAAAATGCACAACGATAGTCGCATCCTTCGGCAACTCGCAGGTAAGCTACACCCTCAGTTGTGGTGCGGTAGCGCGGTGTGGTTTCATCGGCAATGTAGGTTGGTTGTACACTGACCTGCTTGACACGCTCTCCTTGTTCTACCCGCTGAATTATATCTACAATCTTGTGATAATCGCCTGTTCCCACTACCGCTACTGCTTCGGGCAACTCCTCCAACAATTGCTCTTGGAAGTGTTGCGCCAAACAGCCTGTGATGACAATTTTTTTATCCGCCTCTGCCAATTCTACTAAAGTTCTAACAGATTCTTCCCGTGCTGCTGCGATAAAACTACATGTATTGATAATAACATAATCTGCTAACTCTTCATTAGTATCTACACCGTAGCCTGCTTCTACGAGCAGTCCTAGCATATGTTCTGTATCAATTCTATTTTTCTCGCAGCCAAGGTGAGAGATTGCAATTATTGGCTTATCACCCATGTCATGAAAAATTTTCAGGTTTTTCCTCGTAATTAATATAGTTATGTACTAGCTTCTTGCTGTTGACACTTAGTGGAGATCTGAACCTCCTGATCAACATCCTCCTGAGTCATACACACCCTACAAAAGCCATGACCTTAATCAATATAGAGATCATGCTATGATATGTCTATTAATCTTTTTTCCAGTGGAAAATTGACTAGTCTTGGGGTAAATTTGACAATAGTAATTTTTTTTACAATCGCCTTTTGGTATTTTACATTACCGCAGCGTTTACTTTGTAAATTTACCCATGGGGAATTAGCCCTCACGATGAGACTGGAAAAGACGGTCTCCGTCATTCCAGGTTTCTATGGCCTGTTTTGAGAAGTCGCTACCATTAAGGAAAATCTCGCGCGACTACGCCTTGACAGCCGTAATGCTACCCTTTCGCTCAGGCGATGCCTGTAACTATGGCAGGTAAGGAACCTACTTTACGGGAAGCTGCCTCGCGTGTTTATGAGTGGCAAACTCCTCTTCTAGCCAGATTTTATCTTAACATATCTTATGGAAGGTGTGACGCCAGTTTACTCCCCAAGGAGGAGACGGCAAATAGGCTCCCAAAAGGAAACAAATTTGACTAGTACAAGGAGTCAGGAGGAGCCAGCGTTGCTCTTAGCAGTTCTGAGGAGGGTTTCCCCGAAGTTCGCAAA
>CAZZXJ010000082.1:7424-15056 GCA_964657905.1 uncultured Stigonema sp. | reverse complement strand
CTAGTAAGCGCTGGTTATCAGAGTCGGAGCGTACCGCCACCCGGAAGTAGCGATCGCCCAGTTCAGGAAAACTCAGGCAATCGCGAATTAAAATCTGGTGATGCTTGAGTAATTTTTGCTGCAACTGTGAACTAGACTGCTGGGAATCAACTAGTAAAAAGTTAGCAGCGCTGTGCAAGGGTTGCAATCCTGGTATTGAAGCTAAACCTTGAAAGAGTTGGTTTCGTACTGGTGGTAGCCACACCCAGGTTTGCACCTGAAACTCCCGATCTTGGAGTGCAGCGATTGCTGCCGCTGCTGCCAGGGTATTTACAGGCCAAGGGTCGCGCCACAACTGCCATTGCCGCAGGCGGTCGGGATGAGCGATCGCATATCCTAGTCGCAGCCCTGGAAGACTATAGAACTTGGTCAGCGATCGCAAAATCACTAAGTTTGGATATTCCTGCACAACCTTGATCAGGCTTTGTTCCTTGTCTTGGGGCAGAAAATCCATAAACGCTTCATCTACCACCACTAAAGCAAATTCCTCTAGGTATGGCAAAATTGCTGACCGCGCAAATAACTTTCCCGTTGGGTTGTGGGGGTTATTCAGGAGCAGTCCTTTGTCAAAAGTCCTTTCTTGTTTGTCAAAAATCCCTGACAAATCACTCATCACTAATGACGAATGTACAGACGTTGCATGCAACTTCTCTACAGTCACCAATGACAAAGGAAACTCCAGTACTTTAGCGGCGTATGCCGCCAGCGACCGATAGTAGTCACCAAAGGCTGGAGTTATTAGGGCTGTTGCAGCTAATTGTGCTAACTCCCTACCTGCCAAGCTAAGTAATTCTGCCGAGCCATTACCCGGCAGAATCCATTCAGGCGGCAGTTCATGGAAGTGACCCAGAGCAAGTCTCAGTTCAGAGTAATCGGGGTCTGGATAGTGCCTGAGATTATCCAATTGGGACACAATGGCGCTTAAAGCGCTATTTGGTGGTCCCAATGGGCTGATGCTAGCAGAAAAATCCAGAATGGCACTGGGGGGACAGCCAGCCAGTGCTGCTGCCCAAATTAAATTTCCCCCATGTGCTGGTTGCCGCATCAGATCAGGTGGACCATCAAGAGAGCCTATGATTTTGGGGGTGCTACCTTTTCTCTAAAAAGCTTTCCGGCTGAGAAAGCTGGAACCTTCGTCGCCGGAATTTCCATCTTTTCATTTGTTTTCGGATTGCGACCTTCACGGGCTTTTCGTTCCCTTGATTCAAATGAGCCGAATCCAACCAGCGTTACCTTATCGCCTGAGGAAACCGCTTCGACGATAGCTTCCAAAGCAGCAGTCAAGACTGCATCGGCTTGTTTTTTGGTAACACTAGCCTTTTCAGCTATATTATCAACCAATTCACCTTTGTTCATGTGAAACTCCTTAAGGTTTATTTGAGATTGTGTACTGATGCCCTAGTAGCGCATCTTTACTTAAATCTCTGTTTAGAGATTTACAAAAGCCATCAAATTTGAGTATTTATGCCTAAACTGGCTGTAACTCCCATCAGTTCGACTTTTCAATGAATCATTCTAAGGTGTCATAGCCTGATGTGGATAGATGAAACCATTAATTTATATGGATTTCAGGATTTCTTGTAGCAATTGGGCCATTGTTGCACTAAAAACCACCTTCCCATCAGGAAAAAATACCTAGTAAAAACCCCTGTCATTAGGGCAACAAGGGGTGGTGCGGTGGGGGAGAGTCTTTTTTGGGTAAGAGTTGCAATCAAGATGCCATCTTACCCCCTCTCAAACCCTCTCAATTTTCGTCATCCACAAAAAATTCTGTATCATCCTCTGACTGATAATTACTTTGCCGAGAACCAGCAAGACCCCAAAGGGGTTGCAGGAGTGCCATACCAATTATCCCCACACCAGCACTAAAAGCCAGTACTAAACCGACTGGAATTTGTATTGACTCCAATCTGAGAAATTTTAAAGTGACTGGTGTGACGTTTTGGACTGAGAGGATAGCGATCGCCACCACCCAGAAAGCTACAACTATTGATGTCAGAAGATTAGCAAGTGTTTTCATATCAATCTCACGCTCAGACCCAAAGTTGGAAATGGGTAACGGATGTAAAAGTAGAGCATCCGACGCGCCTTCAATATTTGCCACAATAGTATCAGTAATTTCTGAAGTGGCATCAAGCTGCTTGAGGAGGGGATGTATTTATTTATTTAAACGCACATAACGGTGTTAGGTGTAGGCTGGCAATAAACATCAACGCCCCTAAGGAATTTAAGTGACCAAGCCCCTTCGGGGCGGGGGTAGGGTGTGGGGTGTGGGGTGTAGGGTCAGAATCAGCCCCGAAGTCTGGGGAAGGCGCCCCTGCTTTTAAGTATGAAAATCAAATAAAAATGTGTTTCGATCTCCGTAGGACGAGAAACACGGCGTCCTGAGAAACAAACCCCTACTTTTAAGTATGGGGTTCCTACACCCTACACCCTATCCCCAACAAGACTGTTCATGGGCGTTATCTTGCTGGAATTGCTACGATCGCTGATTTTTAGCACTTTGTTTTGTCGTCCATCATCAACACCCTCTGGAAGCTTTCAGTCAAAGCGGATGTAGCCCCAAAAGAGCGGATGTAGTTCACTATTAGGCGGCTTTATCCTCTGATACTTTTCTCCATCCTATTTTTTCTCACCTCTTCTGAGCCATGTCAACCCCTGAGTCGCCTTTCGCCAGTTATCACCTTTGGTCTTTAATTGCCCCAGTGGCAGGGCAACAACGCTGGCATTGCCAGATGAGAAGGGGATTTATTAAAGCGCGGCAACACGAACCACAAGTCAAAGCACTTTTGACGAAAGCCACTGCTTCCCAACGCATTGGCTTACTGGCACAAAAAGGAGTTTATGAGTTTCATCACCATAGACATCTGTTGAACCGCTCAGACGGTGTAGAAAAAATTGCACAGCTACTCAAATTAAGTAACTCAACTGATGAAGTTCAGCAGCGCGTACTGCAAATTTTACAAAACTATCATAATGCTCCATTGCTTTTGGATAAACGTATTATCCTCTTAACTAGTGGTGATGAAGGTTTTCCCAAACCTATTGTAATTGAACATGAGGATTATTACTTCCGCTTATATGCGACTATGGACTGTGTTTTCAGGGAGTCCGATAGGACATTGCATATTTTAGATTTTAAAACTGGTAAATCCACTTTTGACAGCCGACAGGCATTAGTTTATTTGCTAGCCGCTCGTTATCTTTACCCTGAACATCAAGCTGTCGCCTCATTTTATAATCTGGAACTTTGCAAAAAATCTGAATTAATTAGCGTCACAAAGAGCGAATTAGACTCTATAGAATTTGATTTAGCTAATATTGCCCAAAAGCACCAGCAAGATTTACAAAAATACCAGCAAAGAAACAGTGACTTTAGCAAAATTTTTCCACCCAATCCAGGACATCATTGCCGCTATTGTCCATTTAACCCCATCTGCGATTTTTCTACTTTTAAGCCGGGTTTAACGACTATTTAGTTAAGTGACTGCATGATTTCAGAATACGCTCCCTCAAATACCTAGGACTTACGCATTGACAGAAATCGTCTTGTATGCGGTAGTTTCGGTAGTGCTGCGGAGCGCAATATTCATTTGGGTAGACCACAATATGAGCGTAGGGGCGGGGTAACCCCGCCCTTACCATGTGGTCAATTCTACGAGATGAAACGACCGAATTCCGTTATACACATGATGACCAATTTGTATAGTGCGTAAGTCCTGATACCTTTGAAAAGTCGGTCGAAGTGTCATAGAAAGTAATAAGTAGGTTGGCTCAAATAAACCTAACTATGTAACGAAATGTAAAATGCTCAAAACCCTTGTGATTGCTTCGCTCCACTTCGTTTCGCTCGCAATGACATAGTTATAAATTTTCCCACCCACCTACTTACCAGTTTCCTTGCACTTTTCTTCCATTTTAGATACCGGATGTTGGTAAACATCGAACATCGCTTTATCGTCATTGATGCTTGTAATTACGAACGGCTCCAACTCCATTCGTAATTAAAAAGGGGATATACTGCTGACGAATTGGGCAAAAATTAAAAAGGTTCCAATTCTTGAAGAATCGTAAACCGAATATGATTAATTGCCAACTCACCAATTGAGATATCTTCTTTTGTGAGCCGTTCACCTTTACTTGTCAAAGTTTCAAAGGGGATACCTTTGCCAATTTCAATGTGATACCAGCTTAAGCCCATAAAAAACCGCGTGGGATAAGGTCCACCGTCACCCACATCATCGGGATTCGATTCCATTGGTAACCAGCCAAAACCGGGTACGTAAAACTCTAGCCAAACATGATTAAAGTCTGGTTGCAGAGGAACATGCTGATGTTCGGCATAGGGGGGACATTTGTAGCGACCTACGGTGCGACAGGGGATGCCATTCAAACGACACAAGGCAAGCAAGACGCCCACATACTCGCCACAGGAACCAACGCCCCTTGCTAAAACTACATCTGGCGTGTCAATATGAGGTTGAATGCCGTAGGACAACTCGTCATAGACGTAGTTGCGGATTTTGTACATTTTCCGCAGCACATTGGTTTCAGTACCAATTGCTTGATCAGCAGCACGACGAACAATGCTAGTATCCATTGCCAAATCGTCATCATCCACCAGGTAGCGAGATTGAAATTCTGGTGATAGTTGGGGAATGTTTTCCACATTTCTAGGGATGAGGCGATATTTAATTCCTCGGACTTCCAAAACTGCTTTCCACCCAAATAGATGCCGTTCGCCTGGGGTGAGGGCATCAAATTTAAACACTGCCACACGTTGCCCTTCTATGACTTCTTCTGTAAAAGGCAGACCAATGGCTTCAACGTGCTTCACTTTTTGGCGGTCAGTCTCCGAGGGTAAGGCGATGCGCCACTCTACCTCTGTTAAATAAGTCTCTTCTAAAGGTGAAATTTCCTCAAGATAAGACATTTCAATCAGATAGCCATTTGAGAGGGCGTAGCGGTTATCTGGATCATAATAATAATGAAGGGGGTGAATAAAGGTGCGATCGCGGTACGTTAGCTCATAATTCGGGTCAGCATTCGGGTTATCCCGGATATAAGGCTCCTCAGAGGCATAAGCGACGTATAAAGCTTCTATACCTGTGTCTGAATTTTTATGTATTGCTATCCCTGTGGGAGATTCAAACGGTGTCAGCACACTGAATTCAACTTCCCCTGTTGCCCGATCAATGCAGTAAACTGTTTGTTCCGTACGGTCGCAAACCCAAAGGGTTTCTTCAGTGACTGCCAAATTTTCCACCCCAACTCCAGGAGCATAAAACTTGGTAATTTGTTTTCGCGTATCGCGCTCAAAAATCAGAATGCTCCCCAGCTTTTGGCAACTGACGTAGATTGTTGACTCCCAAACAGCAATACCGTCAGCAGTGTAAGGCAAGGTGACAAAATGCTCTAGACCTAAAGAAGTCAGATTGCACGAATAAACATTGTTACCCCGCGTCACCCACAGAGTGTCTTGCCAAATTGCCAAACCCGTGATATCCATAAACTCTTTTACTTGATGGATATTGAGAATTTTGGTGTTGTCAGAGTTAGGGTCAATTTCCAATAGATGCCCTTTGACTGTGTCAATAGCGATGAGTGTATCTTTGATGAAAGTGATACCACTTAGGGCGGCAGCACTCAGCGGTCGAATTGTCTTTTGGGCAAACATCTGGCTAGATGGAAAACTAAGGATTGCAGAAGTCATATTAAACTTATTTACTCAAAGGTTTAGCACGCCTGGAATCAATTGCGAAATGTCTTGTGTGACAAAATTACCGAAGAAGAATACAGGAGTCAGGAGCCAGAATTCAGTTGAAGGTTAAGCGACTGGTGGATGAATCGTGGTTTCAAGCAGAACGTTTTCAATCGTGGATAACAACATTCATTGTAGTAACTTTATTGAAAAGAACTACCTTCACATGGGGTTATTCTGACTCCTGACTCCTGACTCCTTCTCATGCACTTTTATTACTCATAGTTATTATCAACATTTTGTGTTCTTAAATTCTTCTTAAGTCGTAATAATATGTTATTGATGTTGATTACCGTAGCTATGGTTTCTAAGATTTTAGACCGGTCTTGGCAACAGAAGCTGGCAAAAGGTGAGATGCCATTCAAGGACACAATTGCTATCTTAGCGATTGTCATCCTCAATGGCATCATTGGCTACGTCCAAGAATGCCGTGCCGCCATGTTGCAGGCAGTGGAAAATGAACCTACCCCCTTAACCTACCCCTATGCAGCAGGGGATGGTAAAACTTGGTAAAGTCCTGGTGACGGGTTCTTTGATAATGCTAATCCCGCTACTTGCAGTTATGTTCCTCCAAACCCTTCTCCTGCGCCAGTTTCGCAACTATAAAGAGCAGCAGGTTGATTTTACTGCTCCCAAGACGATTTTGGTTGGCAATAACGCTCAAGGAAAGTCCAATTTGTTGGAAGCTGTCGAATTACTGGCAACATTGCGATCGCACAGAATCTTTGGCGATCGCGATTTAATTCGAGAAGGGGAAGCGATCGCCACACTTCGTGCCACTGTAGCCCGACAAACAGGCGTTAGTGATCTGGCTTTAACCCTACGCCGTAACGGTCGCCGCACCGTTGCTCTCAATAGCGAAAATCTTCGGCGTCAGATGGACTTTCTTGGTGTCCTCAATGCGGTACAGTTTTCCAGTTTGGATTTGGATCTAGTGCGCGGTGGTCCTGAAGGCCGCCGCAATTGGCTGGATACACTCTTAATCCAACTCGAACCCGTTTACGCTCACATTTTGCAGCAGTATAACCAAGTGTTGCGGCAACGCAATGCTTTTTTAAAAAGCACTCAGCACTCAGCAAATAGCAGTCAGCCAGAAGAAATGGCTGTATGGGATGCACAGTTATCGACAACGGGTACAAGGGTGATTAGACGACGCGATCGGGCCATAAAGCGATTGGCTCCCATCGCCACCACTTGCCACGCCTGCATCAGTGGTAGTACAGAAATTCTACAACTCAAGTACTTGCCCAACGTCCCTTTAGAGCAAAACCATCCCGAACAAGTGCAACAAAATTTTTTGGCAAAAATTCAGCAAAGATCTGTTGCTGAGTTGCATCGAGGTACTACCCTTGTCGGTCCCCACCGCGACGAAGTAGAATTAACAATTAACCATACACCCGCTCGTCAATACGGTTCTCAAGGTCAGCAGCGAACTCTAGTCCTAGCCCTGAAACTTGCTGAATTGCAACTCATTGAAGAAGTTGTCGGAGAACCACCGCTACTATTGCTTGATGATGTCTTAGCTGAGCTTGACGCATCCCGTCAAAATCAATTACTTGACGCCATTCAAGACCGCTTCCAGACCCTGATTACTACCACTCATTTGAGTTCTTTTGATTCCCAGTGGTTGAATTCCTCCCAAATTCTTTCCGTTAAAGCAGGAGAAATATTGCCGAATTTAGTTAAGTAGGTCGAAAAAATAAACCTTATTGGTTGTGGTCATCATTAGTCATTTGTAAGGGTTTTAGGCGTGTTTACGTTTCGTAACATAATTGTGTTTATTTCCACTCACCTACTTAGTTGTTAGTGATTATGGGGAATTTTTTACAACT
>CAZZXJ010000082.1:0-7414 GCA_964657905.1 uncultured Stigonema sp. | reverse complement strand
ACCAACAACTAACCACTAAAAACTAACAATTAAAATATGCCTAAAAATAATAATGTATTAGATAAAAATGAAATTGCATCTTTAGGTGCATCATTGCGAACAATTGAGCCTCAGCTTCTCAAACCAGGCATTCACCAAGGTACAACTAGAATTTGGTTACAAGGAGCGGAACCTTATTTTGATGTATTCTTTGAATTCAAAAATGATGAAATAATATGGTTTCAATTTACCTTACGCGGTAAATCCCTTTCTTGGGATAGTAAAATAAAAGGATGGCAAACAGGTATTACCAATGAATTAAAAAGTGATGATATCAGTTTTTATCCTGCTAGTAAAATAATCGATAATGATAATATAATTGATTGGGAGTTTATTAATTTAGTGAAATTAATTCTCCAAACTAGAGCAGAAGAAGCAACTTTTGCTAAAGCACTTGCACTATTTAATTAGTCAATCCAAAAGTTAAAATCCAAAATTGAGTGACTAATCATTTCTTTCAAATCTTTTAAAACCCTTGAGAACTAACAAAGATACTACAGAGCCAATTAATCCTAACTCCCACAAACCGCAGCCTGCGGCAATTCCTAAAGCTGCTGAGACCCAAATAGCTGCTGCTGAGGTGAGTCCGTGAATTTCAGGTCGCCGTGATTCTCCTTGGGTCGATTCGCGCACAATTTCTCCAGCACCGAGAAATCCCACACCAGTAGCAATACCCTGAATCACGCGGCTAAGAGCATCGGAACTTGAGTGAGAAGTAGCTGCTTGTAACGGTATGAGAGTAAATAGGGCTGAACCAAAACTTACCAACATATGAGTTCTTAAACCAGCAGGTTTGTGCCTAAGCTGGCGTTCAAAGCCGATAATTGACCCAATTAGCAATGCAAGGCATAGCCTGAAGGTCATGTTGAGCAAATCATGGGGCGAAAGGTCGTAAGTGTTTAGCAATGCTTTTCTTTCGCGGGTGAAGGTGCATCAGCAACAGTAGTCAAAAGTCAAGAGTCAATATTCATTCAACTCTGGACTCTTGACTACTTAACTTGGTTAATATCGGAAAATCGCAGCAACAGGTGTGCTATATGGTACTTGTTCTGGCTGAATGGCGTAAACCGTGCCACCGTTTAATGACGAACTAGTGGCAATCCAAAATCGACTTAGTCATCCCGCATTATGAGTGTTTGAATTGATACCTTGTGACTTCGTAGCTATGCGATTGCGCCTTTGCCTCACTAAACCCAAAGTCACTCGTTTCATAATCCAGTACAAGCCCGTGAGTATGCCAAAAGTGATAGCAATAATCACTAGGGGCTGTTTACCCAGAATTTCATCCGCACCCTTAGTCAGCAAAGCATCCGGTGCAGTAATCAAATCCCAACTATTGAAACGCAAGAATCGCCCCCAAAAAACCCCAACGGCACACAGAGCATGGGTAATCAATTCAACCCACAAAATCCATTGACTCTTGCCTATACGACGCAAGTAGTGACGCAAATTAATTAAAGATATTACGTAAGCTTCAAATCCCGCCAGAATAACTAGTAAATACAGTGGAATTAATATGAGGGTAATAATCCACACCGATGGAATTGTGCGGATATCATTTATTAAATGAATCACATCCGTTAACAAATAAGGCGCATTCGGCAGAAAAGCGTAGAACACCAAGAATCCTAGCCACCAAACCCAAGAGCGTCCGCGCTGAGTGCGAAACAGCCAAAGACTTAAAGCCAAAGGTATGAAAGCTAGAAATAAATTCCAAGACATCCAACCTATATTGATTTTAAAGACCTGCACAACTCTGGTAATCAATTCAATCGGTTCCGCTTTCATAGCTGCTTACTCAAAATATGTCTAGATGATTGTGAGTTCCCTCTATAGTTTTAAGCTATCTTAGTAGACTAACAACAGTGGGCAGTAAGATGAATACTGGTAAACTACCTACACCGACCGTGGCGGTAGGGTGCAAGCTTCTAGTATCAGTACAGTTTTGAGATGCTGTACCAATCCGCAGAATTTCCATAACTGGGCTGTAGTAGCGCTGTAAGGCTAGTACAGCCCAGTTTGATCATTCTGATTTGCTGCTACAGTGCTTATTCACCTGAGATGCTAGAGCATCTGATTGCTGTGCAGCCGAGGTAGCTGCGGTCAGCGCTGTGTCGATTTCTCCTCTTGCCTTTTCGATGACTACCCTACCATCGGATGAGGCTTTTGCTGTCTTCGCTGAGTTAAGAGCTGTAGCAGCCTTGGCGATCGATTGACTAAAAGTGTCAAAGACATTTATAAAACTGTTTTGAAATTCTTTTAGCTTAGAGTCATTTAATTTCAGATCCTTGAGATCTTTGGTAACAGCTGCTAAATCCTGAGCCAGTTTCAGGCTTGTTGCCACTTGCTGCCCTTTATTGTTATCAATCAGATCAGTTCCTTTGTTAACCACTTTAATCAATCGTCCGCACTGGGCTGCTTTACTGTCATTGCAAGCAGTAACTAAAAAAGCGATGCTCAAGCTAACAGGAGCAATAATGATATATTTACGCCAAACAGACATTGACACCCTACCACCAATAAAACCCCACTAATAGTATCCAATGATTCAGTAGTTTTGATAGGAGTTCCACGAATTCGACACTTAAATACGAAAAGCCGCAAGAGTACTGCGCCCCTGTGTGGAGGTAAATTCCTACGGTGGTGATGAAATCTCCAGTAAGGGAGACGAAAAAGCCGCTGCATTTCTTAAGTATATTTACTGAAGCGGATGAACCTGGAAGATTTCTCTCTAGATTCCCTCGATAGCCGATCCATTAATATTTGTTGACAAAGAGACTAACGTGTGATTTCCGATAAAATACCTATTTGGGGCGAAACATTCGCTGAATAATTTTTGGCGATTCTCCTTCAAAGACGCTATGCGATCGCATTCATATGCCATTGAAGCTCTAGTTTGCTGTTAAATATTAGCCATTAAATCTTTATTTAGAAATATATATAATATAACTACTGATTCCTAAAGTAGTTGCTAAACCAAATATAGGAAATATGTTTCAAAATTTAGATGATGGTTAACTGATTAAGTCACAAAAATTTATTGAGTAAATAAAAATGCCAGATGTGGAACATAGCCTTACCCTAGTTATAACTCAGGGTTGAATATTTTGAGCAAGTCAATTAATTATGTATTGTTCTTACCTGGGTTAGACTTCAAGGTTTAGGTTGGCTTGAGGTACGAAACCCAGAATTGTAAGGCATTTGTTGGGTTGCTCAAAAGCGAAACCCAACCTACAATTATTCTTAAATAAACGGTATTGTTGTTCTTTCCTGGGTTAAATTTCAAGTTTCAGAGATTTTATTAAGGAGATAGACTTTGGGATTTACTGTGGTAATTAATGATAGTGTTAATTTTGTGACATTTATTTAGAAGCAGAAATATTTAAAATATTTAAAAAATATTCTGATTAATTGACCTAAGCGTTAAATTTTTGTTAGATGTTTATACGCTTATAATTACGCAACAGTCTTGTAAGTTGCTTTAACAGTAGATACTCTCCGAGGAATGGTAAAAAGGTAAAATGCAAAACTCAATGTTGAAAGACGACCCGTTGTGGTATAAGAACGCCATTATTTACGAAGTGCCTGTTCGTGCCTTTGCTGACAGCAATGGGGATGGAATTGGAGACTTTCGAGGGTTGACAGAAAAACTAGATTACTTACAAGACTTAGGTGTGACCGCCGTTTGGTTGCTGCCGTTTTTTCCGTCGCCCCTGAAGGATGATGGTTACGATATTGCTGACTACACCAGTGTCAATCCAATTTATGGCACGTTGTCAGATTTCAAAGAGTTTTTGGCAGCTGCCCATCAGCGAGGCATTCGTGTGATTATCGAGTTAATTGTTAACCACACATCTGACCAGCATCCTTGGTTTCAACGGGCACGTCGTGCGCCTAAGGGCAGTCAGGAGCGAGATTTTTACGTTTGGAGTGATACCCCGGAAAAATACCAAGAGGCTCGAATTATTTTCCAAGATTTTGAGTCTTCTAACTGGGCTTGGGACCCGATCGCCAAAGCTTATTACTGGCATCGCTTCTATTCTCATCAGCCGGATCTAAACTATGAAAATCCCCAGATGCGCGAGGCGGTGTTCGAGGTTCTCGATTTTTGGTTAGAGATGGGGGTAGATGGGCTGCGCCTAGATGCAGTGCCTTATCTGTACGAACGCGAGGGGACTAACTGCGAGAACCTACCGGAAACCCATGCTTTCCTGAAGGATCTTAGAGCACGTATAGACGAAAAATTCCCCAACCGCATGCTTCTAGCTGAGGCAAATCAATGGCCTGAGGACGCTGCACAATATTATGGGGCTGGGGATGAGTGCCAGATGAACTTTCATTTCCCCCTCATGCCTCGCTTATTTATGGCACTGCGGATGGAAGACAACTTCCCTATTGTTGACATCCTCCAGCAGACTCCGCCTATTCCCGATAACTGCCAGTGGGCACTTTTCCTCCGTAACCACGATGAACTTACCCTGGAAATGGTTACTGATGAAGACCGGGACTACATGTATCGGGTTTATGCACAAGACCCTGTGATGAGAGTTAACTTAGGTATTCGCCGCAGGTTAGCTCCCCTGTTGGGGAATGACCGCCGTGAAATTGAGTTGCTCAATAGTTTGCTATTGTCTCTGCCAGGAACTCCCGTGCTTTACTACGGGGATGAAATTGGTATGGGAGATAACATTTATGTGGGCGATCGCAATGGTGTCCGCACACCAATGCATTGGAGTTCGGACCGGAACGCGGGTTTCAGTCGCGCTAACCCTCAGCGATTGTATTTACCCGTCATCGTTGATTCGGAATATCACTATGAGGCAGTCAACGTTGAAGCACAACGGGCTAACCCCAATTCCCTTTGGTTTGCGATGAAACGCCTGATTGCTACCCGTAAGCGTTTCCAAGCATTGGGACGAGGAAACTTTGAATTACTGCGCCCAAATAACCGCAAAGTTATTGCCTTTACCCGTACCTACGAAGAAGAACACATTCTGGTAGTAGCAAATTTGTCCCGCTTTGTGCAAACCGTCGAATTAGACCTATCAGCCTTTGATGGGTTAGAACCTGTAGAAATTTTTGGTCACACAGAGTTCCCAGCCATTGGAGAGTCACCCTACTTCCTCAGCCTTAGCCCCTACGGGTTCTACTGGTTTACTCTCGAACGTAAACTTACCTTGACCCAACCGCCCAAAGCTCAAGCAGATTTACCGACGCTAGTTATCAATGGTCAGTGGCAGAATGTTTTTTCTCAACCACAGTCTTTAGAGACACGAAATTTCGTGTCTCAACTGGAATCTATTTTGTCTGATTACCTGTATACCTGTACCTGGTTTAGCGGCAAAACCCAGACTATTCAATCGGCAAAAATTATTGAGGCGATTCCGGTGCCCTACACAGTCCTGATTCCCCCAGTCCTGAATCCTGAGTTGAGTTCTTCACTCAGGACTCAGGAATCAGAACTCAGGACTGCCATGATTGTTTGGTTGCAGGTGGATTATATCCGGGGAAACCCTGAAACTTACATGCTGCTACTAGCTTATGCAGAAGGTGAGCAAGCTATGCAGCTTTTGACAGAAATGCCTCAAGCTGTGATGACTCGCCTATCTGAAGGGATTTTATTTGATGCCATAGCCGACAAAGACTTTCTTGACTTCCCACTAGATGCCATTGCTCATAATCGTTCATATAAAGGAATGGTAGGAGAACTGGTTGCTACAGCGACTGATTTATTTTCCCAGTTAAGCGGAGATGCAAGCGATCTTGAGCCAACTGTGCTCAAGGGGGAACGAATGAATACTTATGTCATATATGGCGATCGCCTGTTCCTGAAATTCTTTCGCAAAGTTGAGGATGGCATACACCCCGATTTGGAGATTCGGCGTTTCCTCAGCCAGAAAAAAGACTTAAAACACTTTGCCACCATTGCAGGATCACTAGAGTACCGCCGCCCAAATAGGACAGGGGGGTACGAGACTGTAGGGATATTGCAAGAGTTTATCCCAGATACCCGAAGTGGCTGGGACTATACCCTCGATAGCTTGCAGGACTACTTTGAACTGATCGCAACGCAGCAGGCAGATCTTACCGAAGTGCCCGTTCCCTCGGCTCCCATGTTAGATTTACTGGGGGTTGAGATTCCCGAATTAGCTACCCAAACCATCGGTTCCTACTTAGTTGCCGCTCAACTATTGGGTCAATGTACGGCGGAACTCCATATTGCCCTAGCTTCCGCTCAAGATAATCCCGATTTGGCTCCAGAACCATTTTCATCTTTATACCAGCGCTCTATCTACCAATATACCCGCAACCTGACAGGGCAAGTATTTCTATTGTTGAGAGACCGACTGAACTTTCTACCACCCAACACCCAAACACTGGGAAGGGCTGTCCTCAACCGCCAAGAGGAGATTCTGGGACGCTTCCAGTCAATCATCAACCAAAAAATCACTACCATGCGTACCCGTTATCATGGGGATTACCATCTGGGGCGAGTGCTTTACACGGGCAAGGACTTCATTGTTTTTGACTTTGAAGGTAGAGAAGCTCGCAGTTTGAGTGAACGGCGAATGAAGCGATCGCCTCTGCGAGATATAGCCGGAATGCTGTTATCGTTCAATTACGCTGTTACTGAGGCGCGGCGTAGTGAAATAGAAAAAGGGATGATCCGCTCTGAGAATCTCCCTGTAATGGAAGCTTGGAGTAAGTTTTGGTATACCTGGGTGAGTGTTACTTTCCTGAATAGTTATTTAGAAACAGCAGGCAAACACTCATTTTTACCAAACACAAAAGCTGAACTGCAACTGCTTCTAGATTTTTATCTTTTGGAGAAAATCATCAGCGCATTGGGCGATGAACTTAATCACCACATCGATTGGGTAGAAATTCCACTCCAATTGATTCTAGAGTTGAATTAACGAACTAGGGCGATCGGTAGTAATGGAACGAAAACATACGCTAAGACCAATTCGGCCGTACATTTTCGTTCTATTACTACCGATCGCCCGAAGATTGTACGAAAGAATCGGTTTTCAATCATGGGGATGTGAACCTCGCGCTCTGTGTTGCTCAGGTCGCTATGCCGATGACATCCACATGCTTCTCGACTTACATCAACTCTGAGGGAAAGGGGATGTGAGCAGCATTAGAACTGGGGTAGAACTTACGCACTATACAAATTGAGCATCATGTGTATAACGGAATTCGGTCGTTTCATCTCGTAGAATTGACCACATGGTAAGGGCGCGGAAACCGCGCCCCTACGGTAAGGTGGTCTACCCAAATGAATATTGTGCTTCGCAGCCCTACCGAAACCACTGCATAAGTAGTTGTGCAAAATTAAATATATATTTGTCCGCCGCGAGTGGAGCGAAGC
>CAZZXJ010000081.1:0-15207 GCA_964657905.1 uncultured Stigonema sp. | reverse complement strand
CAGTGCCCACCCTACGCGTATTTCTAGAATTTTCACCTATGTAATAGGATTGCTATATCGATCCTAAATCAGTTGTTAAAATTCAAATATTCAGAAACCCTGTTTCTCCGCTTTCACGAATTATTTAGGGCTTGCTAGAGTTACTGATTGATCGGTCGAGCGATCGCCACTGTCTAATGCCCTAAGCCGTTATGGTTTCTTATCCACGATTGTGAAGGACGGTACTCGAAGTGGCAACTACTAGCCCATTGCACTCCAAGATAAAGGTTTTGCCGTTGGGACTAACTTTTAACTTACGAAGAAAATCACTGATTTGTCTAAGCCGCGGGTCAATCCCAATCACCCCTAGCAGGTTGTTGTGTTGATCGTAGACAGGACGGTTGACAGAGACGGATAAAATTTCTGGTGCAACTTCCCACTGATAAATATGACTCCAGATGGATTTACCAGCCTGGACTGTCTCTTGTAGTCTCGTGGCAAGGTCGTTGACCGCTTTCTACCCGTTGCGTAACAATAGATGTCCAGCCAGCCCCAAAGCGGCGAAGATTTGCAGCACGCCAAACCTAAAATAGACAAATCATACAAATGATACTCGACGAAGCAATAGGTTAATAGTAGAATAAGTGGTCTGAAATAAGAAACGCCCCAGTTTGCGCTGGGGCTTAGTTGCTTAAACGTTTCCTATGTTACTATAGTAACCAACTGTACCATTAGGGAATTGGGGATATTACCCAATAGCTTTTGTACTGTAAATCACCCCAAGACTGGGGTGATTTTTTATTAGGCTCGGCTATTTTGTAGGTCAGTCCACTTCTAGGAATCTGACATAACCGATTAACTAGCGGTTTTATTGAGTATGAACTCCTACCAACTAACTGGTAACAGACAAATTTGACTACTCTTTAATCTGTAATTTTTTGTACAATCGCTTATTATACGCATATTAACTGTACCAATAAAAGGTACAAATAGAACTATAGCATTTGTCAATTACTCCCGAACTGCTATAAAATTACTCATCTGCTCCTCTGCGTCCTACGCTCATCCTTTTTTGTGCTTACAGCAATTTTCTGTTAATTGAACCACAAGCTACGGTAAGCTAGACCATCTCCAAATACTATAGATTGTCAGCCAGATATTTTATGAGTGCTAGAGATAGAGGTATACCTTGGGAGCAGTGCCGAGGCCTTGAAAGCATTGACTTGAATAGACCTCTCCGAAAAAGAATGTAGAGACGCGACGCCAGTCGCCTCAAACTCCTCCACCCCCGCACGGCGCTGGCTCAAATTTCGCGTCTCTACAAGGATTTCAGGTAACGCATAATTAATTTCCGGAGATGTCTAATGATAACTGCGCGTCCCCATGCATAAATGCACTTGCTCTGTAGTAAAGAAGATCTCGCTTTTTTTCTTTTTCATAATTAAAACGCGTTAGCGACGTAAGCGTTGCGGTAGCGAGGCACGAGCGTCAGGAGCGTCAGCGCTGTTCGCTGTGCGCGGCAGTCAGGGGGTTGTACCCTTAATGAATTAATTATTAATTAATTTAGGAATTTTTAATTACGACTTACGTTAGCGTAAGCGTTGCGTTAGCCGGTACTCCGGCGTCGGAACGAGCGTCATTACGAATTACGAATTATTCGTTCAAAGTCTACTATATAGTTAGAGAGATTTGAATTATGGGTATGGAAACATGAGAGTTTGGCTCGCCTGCTTTTTAGTGCTGTTTGCCCTGGCGGAACTATTTGACTGGGTGCAAGAATTTAAGTTGCCCCTACCCATCTATATTTTAGGTGGAGCGTTTTTAGCGGTTGCTTCCAACTATGACAAGTTTTTTGGCTCCTGTGTCAGTGATGCAACTCCCATAGCACCATCCGAACAACCCCAGTTAGACTCACTACCCCAACCCACTCATTCTATTTCCTTCACCATTTCACCACAGAATGAAACAGATTCTTGACTTTGGTCAGGACATCATCACATTCACCCGAGTACAGGCACGTACATAGTTCGATTCCAGTGCCAGACTTTCGCGAATTTGGCAAGCTAGTTAAAGAAAAGTTTTCCAGAGTAGTGATCCTCTTTAAGGGATTGAACAAAATCCCTCAGAGTGATCGGGTTGCCCTTCAGGGTGAACTTAGGGATACCATTTTGATCAACGATTCTTGTCTCACCATCTTTGATCTGAATCTTATCCTTAATGCTAGCCCATAGAGTGTCGAAGCTATGGTCATCCTTACGACCATTAGCATCAAGGAACTTTTGGTACACTTCTGTCTTTAGCGCTAGTGCTTCCGCTGCTTGGGTACGTGCCTCAAAGTGCTTAATGACATCTTCATAAGTACTCTCCCTCAAAGTTTTGTTTTCAAGCTGAACTTGCTCTAACTGGGTTTTTATGGCTTGTAGTTGTGACGCTAAAGCGGCTGACCTCTGGTATTCAACTTTTAAGGCAAGCTTTGCCTTTGCTAACAAGGCTTCGTAATCTAGCTGTTTTTGGTTTTGAATTTTTTCGGTTTCCAAAATTTTATACGGATCTTTACCCCATATCCTAAACATTAGTGGAACTTTGAAAGATTCGCAACCCCAAATAGACTCAACTTCAGTGTAGGTACTTCACTGGTCATTCCGTTGCCCCTCTACGACAATTTGTGCGAGGAAGTATCCTGTTATATCTAGCAGCTGATCAAGTGTAAAGCCAATGATGCCGATGTAGAGTAATGCCTCTATAATGTCATTTTTGTCACTTGTGTTATTATATCCACCCCACACAACATAGCCCAGCCCTTGTCCACCTATCAACATTTCCGTGGCAATTACTGTAAACCAGGCGAACCAAATACCTAGCCTCAAAGCTCTAAATATATAATCGATAGCTACTCGAAAATTATTGCCTAGCCTGCGAAATTGTCGCATGCCTCTTGCTGTATCAATGATAATCGTCCATAGGGCACTAATAAAAACTACGATAAAGATTGCGGTTTCAGTCTGTTTAAACGCTAATAGAGCAATGGGTAGGAAGGCTATGGAAGGAATACTCATTGCCATCTGTAATATCCGCTTGAATATCTGATAAATCACACCATTGATGCCAATTATCAGCCCAATCAAAATACCCACAATTGCGGCTGGTATGTACCCGACAAACAACCGTTGCAGGCTAGTTAAAATGTCTACAAAGATACTATGTTCCATAACTTTTGGATTTTAGTTGGAACATTTGAGTAATACTGTGGCGTAATACACAAGAGAATTTAGACAAGACATTTGAATCCCACCCAGTCCCACCAAGGGGTGAAAAACTGGTTTAATAAAATCTATCAAAAAACGAAAACATAAATATAAAATTAAAGAAAATCTCAATAAGTCAGCTAAGCTATTCATTTGTACAAGTATGAATGACTTTTGACTTTTGACTTCGCCCCCTTGGGGCGCGTGACTAATGACTATTTCCCCATTTTACGCTTCATCTGTTCCAACTCGTCCTCAGTTTCCCAACGACGGAATTTCTCTTCTAAATCATCAAAGCCTCTGGAATAACTACTAGTTTGATTCCCCCAGCCAGGAGTTTCTAAGCGCTGCTGCTGAGCCTGCGCTTTAGCACGCGCTGTTTGCGCTTCAGTTGCTTTTGCTTGTACTTCCTGTCGCCGTTGTTGAATTTTTCGCAGTAGTTCCTTAGATTGGGTAATGCGCTCCTTTATCCCTTGCATTTGTCCCCAGCGCTGATTTCCTTCCCGCAACAGCGCCGCTTCTCGTTCTTGGGCTGCTGCCTCCAAATCGTTTCTCTGTGCAACTTTTGCCTTTTCGATGCGAATGTGCCATTTTTGGATTTCTTGCGCAGTGGACAGAATCTCGTTTTGAGATCGCTTCTCCTGTAACTTTAAATCTGCAATCAACCTTAAAGTGTCTTCCTCTTGCTCCCGCAGCTGCTCCAACAGCGCTTCTAACTCCAAATGCGGATTATTGCGCAAGAATTCTTCTAAACGGTCTTCCAGAAACCGATTTAAATCATCAAATAAGCCCACTGCTAGAACTCCAGAGGTCAGGTGTTTGACTTCATTGTAAGCTGATATGCCTCTTGGTTTACATCAGTCGTAGGTAGGGGAGTCAGGATTTAATCGATTTTCAAAGTACTGACACTTGCTTGCAATTTCTGGGAAATATTCACGGTTTTTTGGACAGATGTGCCAACTTTGTAAGATGCATCGCCAGTCTCTTCAGATACTTGGGCGATTTCAATCATGATATCAGTGACTTGTTGAGAGGTTTGCACATTCGACATTGTCATGACAGAAATCGACTGCACCAATTCATCAATTTGGCGAAAACCGGAGAAAATTTGACTCAAACTCTGTTTGGTATTTTGCACAAGACGAGTTCCTTCAACATCTTCGACGTTCGTAGCGTCACCCGAAGGGCGGATGAATAAATGGGTTGAAGCACGGAGCCAAATTGGAAATTTGGTGGTCAACACTCTTGTGGCGGGTTTGAATCCCCCACGAAGAGTGTTCTGACGACTGACGTCACGACTCCTGACCAAGAGGCACCTTTGCAGGGAGCACAGGGGGCAGGGGGAATATTTTAATTCTTCCCCCTGCGTAAAGGTACAAGCCCCTAAATTCATTTATGGAAAAAAGAAAATATTTATTTCGAGCGGAGAGTGCACGAGAAATAATGCGTCCTTGCTTCAAGCGAATATATTCATTTATGGGGTTTCCCCCTGCTCCCCTCCCCCTGCAAAGGTGCCTCTTCTTGACTTCTTCTTCAATTGTTAAATCAGGTAGTTTGAAAGTAATCAGTGCTTGAGTTGATATTAGTCACAAAAGTAGGTAAAAACTATGACCTACGAGCAAGTCACTCACCGTACTGGCAAGCCAATGGCGACCGTTGTGCATTTTGACCAATTATGCACCATAAATACCATTTTTCAGATCTTTTTGGGAATCTAGAAACTTGAGTTTGTAGTTTATATTCACTACTGAATTACTTATGGAGTCTGCCTAAAATGTTGCAACGCTTGACTATCGCGGCTTTCACGATTGTGTGCTTAGGTGTAGCCACTCCCACTTTATCGGTCTTGGGCGCACCACACCAACAAACGGCTCGTGTTTCGCAACCGCGTTTTAAGAATTATCCAGCAAGTCCACTGTTCCAGGGTAAGCCAGCTACCCTCGTCGCCTACAACCCAGAAGCAAAGGACTACAAACCTGAATTGAGAGATAGTGTTAACAAAGGCACAAATTTTGCAGGTCATTACGTAGTTGCCGATGGACTGAATCGCGCTATGGGTGGTCAAGACACTGCGGCGATTATCGATCTCAAGACTGGTAAGGTTTATTTGCCCACACAACTTCATGGCTATCACGATCAGCGCGGTGCTGGATACACTCCCCCAAGACCTGACGGTGGATTACACTACCGCGCCAATAGCAAGTTATTAATAATTATCGGTGAAGCTGGGGGTAGGGATGGAAATAAGGGAATTGGACGCTACTACTATAAATGGGAAAATAATCAACTCAAATTCCTGAGCTTTGTAGAATCACCTTACAAATCGCAGTGATTATTTAGGGCGATGCCAGCAGCGGGCTGACGCTCGAAGACTCGCTACTGCTAACGCCTACGCACTTTGTTAAATATCAGGCGATCGCTAAAATTAGGTAAGTTAACTCGCTCGGCGAACCACAGATGCGTGGTAGGGATACAACATTAGGGCGCGATTCCCGCGCCCCTACGGTGATGCGGTTTGATAAATAAATTTTCTATGAATTTTTGCGTAAGTCCTAACTTAAAGTGGTGTTAGCCAGTAAGTAATTCCCCGGACAACTTTATTTTTAAAACCAAGCTCAGCCAATTTTTCTTGAGGATGACCTATATAAGTCCAATGGGGTAGATCATTTTCTACGGTCTGAAACCAGCCATTTTGATTTAAAGCCTGTTTCTGCACGTTATTTGATATGCGTAAATCAACTGCTAATCCCCAGAGATGTTGTGATGCACCTGGTGGTGCAACTATACCGAGAATTGCAGTTTCCTTACCCTGGCGCACTTTTTCCAAAGTTGAATCATTAGCATATTTGTGCCAAAATCTCAAATTTGTGTCAAAGGTGCGAGTACAATCACCAGCACCATAACCAGATTTTAAGGGAATTTTCACTTGCGATCGCGTCTTATTTAAGGCTTCTGCGGCAGATTTTTGTAAGTAACAGTCACTGGTATTATTAACCATACCCATTGTCAGCGTAGCTTGAAATTCTTTTGTTTCCTGAGCATTAGCAAAAATAACTTTTGATGGCAGTTTAATCTCGGGATCTTTATTTACAAATGCAGCACCATATTCACGTAGTAAAATATAATCAAAAGTACCTGGAGCAGGAATTGTCGGTAACTTATCTGTAATTGTTGCTAAAAAACGCTCTTTATCAGTTAAGTTTAGGTTGGGAGTAGGTGGAGAGACGGGAAAGGGTGTTGTTACTGTTTTAAGAATATCCTTGCAGGATTTTGTTAATTCTTGGTTATTGCCTAATGAACTCGTGGTCAAACAATCTTGAAGCTGGGGCACTTCTGTAGTCACTTGTCGGTGAGTCATTTCATTACTAGCAACTATGGCAAAAACCATAAAGATCACAATAGCTATAAAAACAGTCTTCTTTATAATTTTTTTCATGGGGAAATGACCATTTAATCACTGATTAAGTATGTGAACAAAATTAAACTTAGGTTGGGCACTGCCCACAAAAACTTTGTAACACACAGAAGCAATGGTGGGCATCGCCACCCTATAATTATGTTGATTTTATTTATGTCCACTTAACTTAGATAATTAAATTTTATCGATTACTATTAGTCTTTATTCGTTGCTCATAGCTAATATTTAAGAAACACTAAAGCACAGTACCTTCATCCTAATGTAAACTCCAATAAAATAAAAATTATCATCCAACTACCATTATGAAACTAGCGCATCAGTTAAGATAGTAATGACTCTAAACTTGCTGATCCTGTTAAGTATGACCATGCACAATTCCATTGAATTCCAAGACGCTTTTGATGTGATCATTGTCGGTGCAGGTCACTCTGGTTGTGAAGCAGCCCTCGCTACTGCACGCCTCGGTTGTCGAACCCTGCTATTGACACTCAACTTGGATAAAATTGCTTGGCAACCCTGTAACCCTGCAGTGGGTGGACCGGCTAAATCCCAGTTAACTCATGAAGTGGATGCACTCGGCGGCGAAATCGGTAAAATGGCAGACCGCACCTACCTGCAAAAGCGCATTCTCAACTCTTCACGAGGACCTGCGGTTTGGGCATTACGCGCCCAGACAGACAAGCGGGAATATGCCGCAATCATGAAGGCGATTGTCGATAACCAGGAAAACTTAACACTTCGGGAAGGGATGGTCACAGATTTGGTACTGGGTGCTGACGATGAAGTCATCGGTGTCCAGACTTACTTTGGTGTGGCGTTCCAGTGCAAAGCGGTCATCCTGACGACGGGCACGTTTTTGGGAGGACGGATTTGGGTTGGTAACAAGTCCATGGAGGCTGGACGTGCAGGAGAATTTGCGGCTGTGGGGCTGACAGAAACCTTGAACCGCCTGGGATTTGAAATGGGACGACTCAAGACCGGAACCCCAGCACGGGTAGACAAGCGGTCAGTAGACTATAGCAAAATGGCACTCCAGCCAGGAGATGAAGAGGTACGCTGGTTTAGCTTTGACCCCCAAGTGTGGGTGGAACGGGAACAGATGCCTTGTTATATTACCCGTACGACAGCCCAAACCCATCGCTTAATTCAGGAAAATCTGCACCTATCGCCAGTTTATGGCGGTTGGGTAGAAGCCAAAGGACCACGTTATTGTCCGAGTATTGAAGACAAGATTGTGCGCTTTACTGATAAGGAAAGCCACCAAATCTTTATTGAACCGGAAGGACGGGAGATTCCGGAACTGTATATCCAAGGGTTTTCTACTGGGTTCCCAGAAACCTTGCAAGTGCAAATGTTGCGGAGTCTCCCTGGTTTGGAAAACTGCCTTATGCTCCGCCCTGCTTATGCAGTCGAGTATGATTATTTACCAGCAACCCAGTGTTATCCCACGCTGATGACCAAGAAAATTGCTGGACTGTTCTGTGCTGGACAGATTAACGGCACAACCGGTTATGAAGAAGCAGCGGCGCAAGGAATAGTTGCTGGAATTAACGCTGCTCGCTTTGTTCGCGGTCAGGAGATGATTGTTTTCACTCGTGAGCAAAGTTATATCGGTACGCTGATGGACGACTTGTGTACAAAAGACTTACGGGAGCCTTACCGCATGCTCACCAGCCGGTCAGAGTATCGGTTAATCTTGCGTTCTGATAATGCTGACCAGCGCCTGACACCGTTGGGACGGGAAATTGGTTTGATTGATGACCGCCGTTGGGAGTTGTTTACTCGGAAACAAAAAAATATTACTGCCGAAAAAGAACGGTTGTATGGGACTAGGGTGAAAGAGCATGATGATATTGGGCGAGCGATCGCCTGTGATAAAGAGCAAGTCATCAAAGGCTCAATTACCCTAGCTGATCTCCTGCGGCGTCCAGGAATTCATTATGTTGACCTTGATAGGTACGAACTCGGAAATTCCAGTCTCGATAAATCAGAGAAAGAAGGCGCAGAGATTGATATCAAGTATTCTGGCTATCTCCAGCGACAGCAGAATCAGATTGACCAGATTGCTCGGCAGGCACATCGCCAATTACCTGCGGATTTGGATTACGCAACGATTGATACCCTTTCCAAAGAAGCACGGGAGAAGTTAAGTAAGGTAAAACCACTGACTATCGGTCAAGCCGCTCGTATCGGTGGAGTTAACCCAGCTGACATGAATGCCTTGCTGATCTATCTAGAATTACGTAAAACAAAGACACAGTCAGTGTTTCCAGCGTTGGCTTAACCCAAACTTCATAAAGCGCGAGTATAGTGGTAAGGTTAAACATCAAGAGACTGGTATGATAGGTGACATGATTACATAAATTGGCATCTTCAACAGTCTCCGTATAACAGTTTAATTTAATACCACTTAACAATCAACTCGTCTAAACTAGACGAGTGATTGGATATTGCATCTAAAATCCTTACTTGCAAGCAGTAAGGGCGGAGTTTACCGCGCCAGAAGCCACAACTTAAAATCGCTATGTTACAAGAAGCCAGCACCCATTTCATTGTTTTGGAACCTTTAGAGGATTTGATTGTCAGCGAACCGTGGTCCATAGAAAGCTCTGCTGATGGCTTGATGGATGAACTCTTTGCCGATATCGATCAGATTCTGGATGGTAGTGGGAACCTGACGAACCAAATTTTGCAACACGGCACTGTCCGCCTCAAGTCCAGCCCTAGGCGTGGGTCGGTTCCCGACCTTGAGGAGCCAGCGCGTTCCTCAGAGAAGTTGGAGGGGCGGCTTCCGCAGATCCAAACTACGTCCGGTTCCCCCCGTTATAACGACTACCGTCGGACTGGCGTGGAAGACCCGCTCAGGGCGCAGCCTCTAGAATACGTTCCTTTGCAAACTGTTAGGATGCCGCAAATTGTCTTGCCAGAGACACTTATCCAATCTGTACAAGCAGTTCCTCAACTTAGGAACAAGCAATTGAGTACGGTTCTCGTTAACCCGAACGCTGTTGGGATGAGCAAACCACGTCAGAAATGGCGGCGCACTTTCGGCAAACTGCTCTCTGTGGGCATACCTTTAGGCTTAGTCATCACTGCCATTATTTGGACGTTGCACTCTGGAGTGCTAAATCGTCTCATGACCAAATCGTTCCGGCAGACTCTGCTGAAACAGCAGCCACAGTTGCCTACAACAGCATCAGTTGAGGCAGACTTAGTTGATTACATTCTGGGATCACTTGCAGCTATTGACAGGCAAGAAGCAAACAATCAAAAAGCCAAAACTCTACTCACCACTGTTGCCCCAGTTGGTGACCGACGCATTGGTAATCTACCACCACCCCTGGCTGCTAACAACACTCTACCAGCTTCTAGCAGATCTACAACTCTTGTAGAGCGAATCTACATCCCCGTTTATCAAGCGCCGTCGCCAATGCGCTATGTGCCACCGCCTCTTCTTAACGCTCTCAATCCTTTACCACGATTGCCATTTGCACCTAAGAACATTGCGCTGAATGCTCAACCTCATCCTGTGAAAACGGCTTTGAACACTTTGCCAAAACCAGCCTTGCCAGTGGCTGTCAATGCGCTTGTTGCGGTGCGACCAGAACTCAAGCCAGTGGCTGTCAGAACTACACCTGTCACTGTCAAGCAACCACCCAAGCCACCTGTATTACCTGTTCTTCCATCCCGTGTTGCCTCAGCAAAACTACCGACAGCACAGCCCTCCCCATCATCGACTAGAGAGGAAATGATCCCTGTGGCATATGCTCCTGCCATTCCTGTTTCTTCTCATATCTTGGAGGGATTGCTAGAGTTAGGCAACAAATCCGCCGCTTTATTTAAAATTGACGGTGTAACTCGCCGTGTCGATATAGGTGAAGGCATCGGCGCAAGCGGTTGGACATTAGTAGATGTTGCCAATGGCGAAGCAGTCATCCGCCGTAACGGCGAAGTGCGATCAATTTACACAGGGCAGAAGTTTTAGCTATATCCAAAAGAAGCACCACGCTGTACCCCTCTTAGAGGTCAGCGATGCCTTCTGGGCTGGGTTGGCTATTGGGAACTGGAACAAAATCGTTTTGGTTCCGCGATCGCCCGCGAGTTGTTGTTACATTAATTTCCCAAATTCAATTGAAAATTTCTCTTATAAAGCGTGGTAAGGGGAATTATTTGCTGATCTACACATTCCCCATCTTTTCATGTACTACAAGTTAACAGCTTTTTTTCAGCAAGCGAGAAACTAGTTACTACGTATTTGCTGAAAATTGAGTCTTGCTTAGCATCACAAGAACCTCTTAGGTGCAAATGTTTGGTGTCATATTTGAGTAGGCTAGCTTGGTATCTGTACAATGAACAATTGGGTTTTTCCACAGTTAGCTCAGCTAGAATCGTATTGTTGTCTAAATTTTCCTCAATGATTCTGCCCGCAACTTTGCAGTTAAACCAATCCCATCCTACCTCAAGCATGATTTCTCTTTCTAAAACTTGAATTGCAGATGGCAGAATTCCCCAGCCTCGATAGACTTTATTCAAACATGTGATATCGCCAGTGCGGGTCAAAATTGACTTGAATGAATCTAGATCAAGAACGCCGTAGTATCTTCCTTCTGGCAAGTCTATCGCTGTTGGTGCAAATCGATGTCCGCCAAAGTGGCTAGATTTCCAAATTCTGACATTCTCTACGCCTAAATGAGCAACAGCAGTTGTAGCATGGTGGTAAAAGCGGGTACCGTATTTGGCACAGCACTTGTCAACACTACCGTGAGTACATACTAAGATATCTCTGGTTACTGTTGTTTCACTTTTGTGGCCAGGAATTCCATCCACTAACCATTTTCTGACTACCGTTGCTACTTGCTCAATACTTGCTAGTTGGAATTTTTGCTGGCAATATGCGTTACCTAGTTCATCTTTTCTGTGATACACTATAAGCGTAGTGCTGTTTACTTTATGTGATACGTTATTGCTAATTAGCAAAAATCTGATTGGTAGTTTAGCCTGTTTCACCTCCTGTACCAAGTTCCGCAAATTCTCCGGAACAGATTTGGAATTGAACGTTTGGGTCACCCAAGGTTGAGGACATTCAACTAAGATATAAGTTTGGTGATTGGTTGCACTACCAATAATATCTTCTCCTGCTTGTCGTGAATGGTCGGAACAAAAGAAATTCATTTACGGTGTACTTATTGATTGAGTTGAAGGATATTACAAACAGAGTGATCCTACTGGCTACAATTTACCCCTTCAGCGTCTACGAAAATTATGCCTTCGACTACCAAGTAAGACAACAAAGGAAGAATGTCTATTTCTAAGGAGAAATCTGGTAGCCAGTTCAAAACATCATTGACAGTAAAAGTCTCTGTAGAGAATAGTTTCTCCACAACAGAAATAGGTATCCCGCTGAGAGATACTTCCTTACCAGCGACAATAATTGTGTATCCACTACCGTCTGCTTGTTCGGAAATTCTCAAGCGTTGAAACTTAGCATTTCTGAACTTTGTTTCAGTGCCACAGGCAAATATACTAAACCCGGCTTGATATGGTAGAGAGTAGCGGGCTATTGGTTTGTACAAGCTATCTAGATAGCTGATATATTCATCATAACTATTACTAGAAGAAAAATGCTTATTTAATCTATCTATTAAATTAGATAAACAGCTCACCGTAGCCCCTGTCTCTACACCTATCGGTTGACTTTTACGCCAATCTTCCTGTTGGCGTAGCTGGTTAACTACCCATTCCAGAAAGTCAATGCCAGTTCGACAATGAACTCCTAAAGTTAGATGTAATGAAGGTTCATCAAGTGCGATCGCATAGTGCCAATGACCGCGCGGAATGTAAAGAACATCACCTCTTTTGAGGGTACACGTTAGGTAAGGTTCTCCTTCAGGCGGCTTCAAAGAAGATGATTTTTGTTCAGTTAAGGGATATTTAAATGTATGAGGAAAAACATTCCATTTCTTTGTGCCGTCTATTTGCAGTATAAAGACTTCATGGGTGTCATAGTGGGAAGAAAAACCTTGTTTTTGCGGCCATGAACAGTAGGCATTTACTTGTACACCACAACCTAAATCGTATTTCACTTGGGAGGCAAAATTAGCAACTTCTGGAATTAGTTTATGCACCCCATTGAGAATGAGAGTTGCACCTTCTTGGCATCGCTTAATGAGATTAGCATTTGCGCTTTCATCAAGGACTTCTTCATCTAGCGCCAAGCGCAGATCCGGATACTTGAACTGATGAAAGTTCAACAGATATGTGACTTTGTCCCAAGAAAACAGATCAGCAAATTTATTTTGCCCTTCACTAGATATAAATACTGCTTTGCTTGTCCAATTCTTTGTTAAGAATTCCTCGACACTATATGGTTTTAATATATCGCTTAAAGAATTCATATTACTAAATTTTCTCAATAGAAATAAAAAAATAAAACTCAAATTCGGAGCAAAGGAAATTTATTGAATACCCTTTGCCCCTGAGTTCTAACCTAAATTGTAATTACTAGTATTTACTCATTGGTAAGGTCGCTTGAATCTCCATCAGAATTTAACTGACCAGTAGTATTTTTACTGGATGGTTGCTGGGAAATTTCCTTAATTTCAATCTGAATTTTGCTGTTATAGAAAGGTTTTTGGACGGATTTGGCCATTTTATTTATCATTGTTTCTTTTCCTAATGTAATTGTCACTCTTTCACCCTCATGCAACGCCGATGTAAATTACATAAGGCTTGGTCTGGGAGTCAACATTGACTATAACTGAAGTCAATAATAAAGGCAAGTAGTTGATAATACAATTCATTTATTTGGCGAGGCTTAACTCATACATCTTTGTAAAATTAGAGTAAAAACAGGCTTACAGCAGTTTCCAGTTGAATTGACCACATGATTTGGGGCGGGATAACCCCGCCTCTAGGGTCATATTTGTGGTCTACCCGAATGAAATTTGCTGTAAGAGTTTATCAAGCTTGTCGCAGCCTGCTTTGCACTCTGAGTAAAAATGCTCAAAGAAAACGGCATCTTACACATAAATTGTAGGGGTAGTCCTAATCTAGGACTGCCGTTTGGCCGCCACGCAGGCAGCCGCACCTATGCCCCATGCCCACGACTGCAAGGGGTGGAATGAGTTTAACTATTTATTTGTACCTCAGAAGGATCTGCCGCGAACAGCCGTATTGGGCAAGCAAGCATTTGGTAATACCCCTCCGTCCACTCGTTGGCATTTATTTATCTTGCAAAGCAATTGCCTAAAATTAGCAGTATTAAATTTTACATACAGAGATGAATTTTTAAATAGTACTTTTCAAGAATGATTTGCAAGTAATAAAATTAACAATTAAGGGGAGAAATTTTCACTGAAAAACTGTTAATATAGGTGCAGTTAGTAGTTAGTAAATATCACTGCTTAAGAAGAGAGGAAGACAATGAGTGCATCAGAAACTGTTTTACGCAATTTTGGTCAGGTTTACGATAATCCTATCTTGCTTGATCGCAGTGTAACTACGCCTGTTTGTGAAGGTTTTAACGTAGCATTAGCTAGTTTCCAAGCGTTGTACTTACAATACCAAAAGCATCATTTTGTTGTTGAAGGTGCAGAGTTTTATATGCTGCATGAATTTTTTGGCGAGAGTTACGAAGAAGTCCAGGGACACGTCCATGAAATCGGGGAACGTTTAGATGGACTTGGCGGTGTACCAGTAGCTAATTTTAGCAGATTAGCCCAATTATGCTGTTTTGAGCAAGAGCCAGATGGGGTATATTCCTGTCGCCAGATGGTGGAACATAACTTGGCAGCAGAGCAAGCCATGATTAGCCTCATTCGTCGTCAATCTGCACAGGCAGAGAGTTTGGGCGACCGGGCTACACGGTATTTGTACGAAACAATTCTCTTAAAAACCGAAGAACGTGCTTATCATTTAGCTCACTTCCTTGCTAAAGATAGCCTAACATTGGGGTTCGTCCAAGCTGCTAAAAATTAGTACAGCTAAAGCAATACCTTTGGTGTAGTAAATATAAAAAATGGCAGAGAGTATTATAAATACATGTCTGCCATTTTTTTAGATAAATCAAGATCATTTTTGATAATTAACACTTATTTTTATTTGCAGAAGTGATAAAATTTTTTATTAAGTTTCAAACTAAATATGGTCATGCTCCGTGCCAATACACCATAATCTCCAATCAAGCACGTTTGTGTTTACGATTTCCGCCATAGGTGTTCTTCCAAAAATTACCCTACCTGTGATCCATAAAATAGCAGGTGCAAACCTAAAAATTACGTAGAAAATTCGCACGCCTACTCCCCCATAACTACCAATATGCAGGGGATAAGTCCAAGTTGTATATTTTTCGATAAAAGAATAATTTTAGATGTTTTCCATCCGCTATACTATTAGTATCTGCGTCATATTAAGCGCCAGTAATGCCGTCAAGTCAAGCTACAAAGGGTTGAAATACTTGACTCTGAATGATTCCAACGCTAGTCAACGTAAGAGCGTGAGAGACAAAGGACTTACCAAAACCTGCGTTGGGGTGTGGGGTGTAGTGAAAAAGAAGAATATCCATAC
>CAZZXJ010000080.1:0-15321 GCA_964657905.1 uncultured Stigonema sp. | reverse complement strand
GCGTCTCTACACCGATTTAAATTCCTACCGATCAGCCCTAACTGAACCGTATTGCGATATAACCGTAGGGGCGGGGTTACCCCGCCCTTACAATGTGGCGCGGGTTCAATTGAAAACTGCTGTAACTGAAGGGCTTTCCTTAATAAATAGCTGCCAACACTTTATCTGCCGCTGCCCGGAATGCAGTTGCAGCACCAGCACTCATATCCCGTGGCGCACAGATGCGATTCCTCACATATGCCAGAGTAATCGCTCCTACAGCAGCTACATTCGGATCAGTACTGTCCTTACCACCCGTCCGTCCACCCGGTAAGGGTGCGCCATTCCCATTGATGAGATACTCTGCTAGTAGTCTGAGGTGAAGATCAACCGCTTCTTTCACTGTAGAGATATCACCATCTGGCGCTAAAGCCTGAACACCGGAGTTTTTCAGAATGTCTCCTATAGCCGCTTCCCGATTATCGCTTAATCTCTCAGCAGCTTCTGCCCGATATTGAATCGACTGGCTGTCTGCTGCATCAAGAGGCAAGGGATTCCCTATTGGTTCCAAGCCGAATCTTCGGCGCACGAGTAAATTGTTGGTGATATTATCTGATTTGACCCTGTGATAGGCAGGACGCTGATTGATTGCTTCAAACCAAGCATTGATGCGAGGGAACCGTGGATTTTCCTTGATGTGATAACCTCGGTACACAGGTAAGTTAGCCGCCAACCGATCAAGATGGGGGCTATACATAATATCTATCAGGCTAAACGTACTCAAAAAATAGGGACCAGGATATTTAGCCAAGGCTTGCTCAAGCTCATCTAATTTAGCTTCAAACGCTGCCTGTAAGTTGGCTAGCTCATTAGTATCCGCAGGTGTTTCTCTGAGGAATTTATAGGCAATATCTCTAAAACCATTGGTTTCAGCATCTTCAACCAACTGCCTAGCAACGGCGTTTTCCTCTGGGTCATTAGGAAGCAGAGTTGTCCCAAATCGTTCTTCCAATGCTAAGAGAATATCTTTAGATTCATACACTAACTCTCCCTCAATTTTGGCTGCGGGGACAAGGGTTGTGGGAACTAGGTCCGTATACCATTTAGGTTTGTTACTCAAATCAATAAACTCCGTCGCAAACGGAATTTCCTTTTCTTCTAAGGCGAACCAAACCCGCTCACAGAAAGGACACCAAGAGTTAGTATCTCGGTAAAGTAGGACTGGCGGTGTCGTATCTGGAGGAAGTTTATGGACACTGCTGGGGATTGGCGCAGTAGAAGGGGACTGCCCCGGTCTACGCACTCGTCGAGCAGAGGTATTTTTTTGTGCAATCTCAAACAGTTGCTCCCAGTTGGATACTGTGTTATGAATAGACATTTTTTACCTCGCTTTATTTGGAATGCCCGAAAACGCAAATAACTGTTGCTCTTTGGGTGCAGCCACATTTTCACCCTTGTAACGATGAATGCCTACCCCCATGTCTCTGGTAGCAGTGAGTTTGAAGTTCACTTCCTCAAATCCAGCAGAACGCAAAAATTTACGCACAGTTTCAGAGTAGGGAATACCGTTAGAATGCCCCCTCGTCCAGAGCACAAAAGCACCTTGTTTACTTAGAAAACTCAAGTTCCCTAGCAAGCGATTGAGTTCAGCTTCATCAGCAAGATTGCCAAAGACACCACATACAATCACAATGTCTGCTGGTACTGCTCCTACATAGTTGTCCGAGATAGTTGCATCACCATTGATCAACTCTATTTGCTTTGCTAAACCCAATGATTCTATGGTTGCTCGTCCACGTTCAACAAGCTGCGGATTTAGCTCAACAAGTCGTGCATGAACATCTTTTGCACGAGGGTGATTTTCCAGGGCTCCTAGTAAATCTCGTCCATCGCCCGCGCAAACACTCACTACACGGATGATTCCCGGTGGCGATGCATCCAAGCTGTAAGAAATGTATTCCCGCACGATTTGCAAGCGCTGCTGCAATTTTGCTTCAGTATTGTAGAGGTCGTGCCATTCAAACCAGTCTTTTGGCATAAGGGGTAATTCTCGTTTCGTGGAATCTATGGTTTTTCAGAGTGACACGCAGACTGTGTCGCTATAAAATACGGTAAACTTATCAACTAATGAGACTTTATGAATGAACAAAGGCTAGCATAGAAATTCATCCAAAATCAAGTCCTAGTTTTTGGTTTAAAACCGAATGATACGCCCGATCTGAAATCCCTGTCAAATAAAGGTTATTTGTCTCTCGTTACAGGGCTGCTGCCTTGTAACTCATATCTTGCACCTGGAAATTTGAATGTTAATTCCTTGACTAAGTGCCAGTTCTTTGAGACGTTCAATATCTTGTAAAAGAAGTAACACTACCAAATGAGGAAATATAGTTTGGAGCGCAATTTCTGCGGCTTCTCCCCAATCAGGTAGGTATGCCGGGGCGATCGCCGTCGCTAAATAAGCCCAGTGCGCTAAAACATAAGAAATAAGAGACAGTACGAACCAACGATAAACACCTAAGAGTGTCCCCTGTCCCTTCGGGTTCGCAGTCGCCTACGGAGGGAAACCCTCCTGCAGCGCTGACTCACCAAAACGGTGCAACCCAAAACGGTGTTTTGCAGTTTTAAACCAACCCTCAATTTGCAATTCGACGTTTGCCCCACCAAGAAATAGTACTAGCTTTGAGAGCTTTGGTAGAAATGACAAATCGCTTTTCATATTTACCATCATGACGTTTAAAATAGTACCAAGATACATAGACGGGAAACTTCAAACCCTGAAGGTAAAGCTGTTGTCCTCGCTTGTGTAATTGAGCAACACAGCGCCCATCGATTAACTTGCGGGTACAAGCGATGCCGGCAATTATGTGGTATTTTTTCTTTCTGACACCCTGTAGAAATTGCACATAACCATTGCCTGTATCTACCAAAACCATCACCTCGAAGTGGTTGGTTAATTTTTTCGGCAAAGATTTGACCATTTTTAATCCCAATGTTGCTGGGGAGGCGGTGCCTTTTCCCCTCCAGACGCGGAAATTCCAAGGAATGCGCCATCTACCAACAACTAAATACACCACAACAAGCGTGCAAACCTCGTTTTCCGTTATATGCGCGGATTAAGTTTTCAAATGACTTAAATTTTCCGACTTTCTCCAAAGTTGTCAGGTCAATAATCACTTGCAAAAATGGTTGGCGTCCCAAAGTTTTCTCGGATAAAATCTCCTGAATAACACGGTTACGAGTAGTGCGAATCACACCCCTAGTTGACCAATCATAGACATTAAGAAATCGGCTTAAGGCGCTAGCAGACTTACTTTTACTGTGTTGAGGTAAGGGATACCCCTGTGCTTCCAAGAACAATCCCAACATCGCTTCGAGATTTTCTTGTTGGTAAACAGAGGGCATTAATGACAGTAGGGTGTAAACTAGCCCTTGGGCGTGGGCAAGAATTGAAACCATTTTTCTTGCTTAATTTAGATACATTTCAACGCCCTTTTTCTCATATTTTGGACACCAGCGTAAACCTTGGTCGAATGATGAATATTTACGATCGCCTGAGTTGATGAGCAGGCCAAACGTGTCGCATCCCCAAGTGCGCATTTTTCCCCTTCTACGAAACTTCCCCTCCTTAATAGTTATATTTGCAACTTATAAATACTTAGTCTTACCTGTTGTTCTGATGTCTCACTTTTGTGCTCTTTATGTGCATCTTCGGGGTTTATCCTTACAGGTGCAAGATATAAGGTAACGCAATTCTGGTCGGTGCCGACCGTAAAACCAGGAGCCACCTCTCATAAGGCATTCCCAGGCTCCGCCTGGGAACGAATCAGGTAATGGGTTTAGTCTTAACAAGCGTGCCATTTGGTTTAAAACCATTAACTATTGCCTTGAACAGGTCACGTGCGCTCGTAATGCTCAACTTTTTAGCGAAGCACAGCCACCAACACTAACGCTACTGATCGCCATGCTGTTTAAACCATGCTTGAAGGCGTTGCCAACCATCATTAGCTTCTTTCTCGCGATAGGAGGGGCGATAATCAGCAAAAAAGGCGTGAGGTGCGTTAGAATAGACGATGATTTCAGATCTACTGCTGCTAGACTTAAGGCGATCGCGCATCTGCTCCACCGTATCGATGGGAATCCCCGTATCCAAGCCGCCGTAGAGTCCGAGAACGGGAACTTTCAGTTTAGACGCAATATCGATGGGATATTTGGGCGTCAGTTCCGTGGTATCGCCCACCAATCGCCCGTACCATGCCACACCTGCCTTGACTTTGGGATTGTGTGCGGCGTACAACCAAGTAATACGACCACCCCAGCAAAAGCCTGTAATTCCTAACTTATCGGCATTACCCGAAGCTGACTTTACTGCCCAGTTTACCGTATAATCAAGATCGGACAATACCTGGGCATCTGGTACTTTGGCAACAATGGGACGAATTTCGTCAATACTACTTAACTTCGAGACATCGCCCTGACGTACAAACAATTCGGGAGCTATCGCCACGTACCCTAATTTAGCAAAGCGACGGCAGATATCCTGAATGTGTTCGTGTACACCAAAGATTTCCTGGATTACCACCATGATTGGGAAATTTCCGCCCCTAACAGGCATCGCTCTATAAGCTGGAATTTCTCCATCTTTCACAGGAATTCTCACCGCACCTGCAACCAATCCTTTGGTATCGGTGGTAATGACTTTGGCAGAAACAGGTTGCACTGCCAGTGCAAAACCTGTCGCCAAGGTAGCGGTTGCGATAAATTGGCGGCGCGTTACTTCTTTACATCTTCCAACCATTAGGGAGACACAATAATTATAAAATTTAAAACTTAGTATATCTAAAATATTACAAAAATTTTTAATTATTTTAGATAATCTAACAATTAGCTATACATAAATTTTTTTACACTACAGCTTTTATGTTAAACATCGCCAGTATGGTATGCGGGGACTTCGCAAAACCTGAACCACAAGGTTCTAAACGCACTCTTGACAAAATCAGCACACACCACGAGGTGCAAGCCGTGGTTCGCCGGGGAACCTGGTTAACCAGGATATTAAGGCAGCGATGTCTTAAGAATCTCCTGCATGACGGCAGGAGAGTGTCAATAAAGGAAAGACTGTATACTAGTTTTTATTAAAAATACGGTAAATCGACAGATAAACAGTTATATAATACATATAGCGTAGATACTTGCCAGTAAAATGATTTGACCCCAAAAAGTCAACTCAGATCGCTTCTGTATTAGGCGGTCATTTGAGTTGCGCACTCCCCCTCTGAGTGCAATTCCAAACAGTCCACGACGCAACACTTACAAGGAAATCATTCGATGAGTACTTTACAACTTTACTTCGCCAAAGGCTCTACCTTCTCCCAACGCACCCGTGTTGTTTTGCTAGAAAAAGGAATCAACTTTACCCCTGTTGAGATTGACTTACAGAATAAGCCGGATGGGTTCACGCAGATTTCTCGCTATGGCAAAGTTCCTGCCATCAAACATGGGGATGTCGAGATCTACGAGTCTGCCATCATTAATGAATATCTCAATGAAGTCTTCCCGGAACAACCCCTATTGCCCCAAGATCCAGGAGCAAAGGCGATCGCCCGGATCTGGATCGACTACGCCAACACTCGCCTCGTACCTGCATTTAACAAATTCCTACGCGGTAAAGATAGCACAGAACAAGAACAGGGGCGACGAGAGTTTACCGAAGCCCTGTTGTACATTGAGCAAGAAGGATTAGGCAAGCAGTCTGGTAATGATCCCTACTGGTTAGGAGATAAGTTTAGCCTAATCGATATTAGTTTCTATCCCTGGTTTGAACGTTTACCCCTGTTAGAACACTTCCGCCAATTTACACTGCCAACAGAAACATCCCGCTTGCAGAAATGGTGGGATGTTGTGCGCAATCGCGAATCAATCCAAGCAGTTGCCAATCCCGCTTCGTACTATTTGGAAAGATTTACCAAGATCCTTGGTGAACCCACCCTCGTTGGTGCTGCCCAAAAGTAGAGTAATAATCAGCAAAATATTGAAAACGAGGATATAACCTATGAGCTTAGATAGCCAAGTTCTAGATAGACCGATTTCTTCAGATCTGCCATACGTAGAGGCTAACCTCAATTATCTGATCCCGATGGCAGAAAGACCTGTTAACTACACCTACGAACCACCACCAGGCGTTCCCCGACACAATGGAACTTATCAGACACACAAGGTTCCAATCTATAATGCTCGTTCCATCTCGGAGAACATCTCCCTGGATCGAGAAGGTGTCGGGTTTACTCAGCATCATAGCAGCGTCCGCGACTTTTACGACGAAGACGAAATCCGCCGCGTCTACTACCCGGAAGCCGAGCAATTATTAAAAGATGTCACAGGTGCAACTCAGGTGGTGGTATTCGATCACACCCTCCGTAATCTCCAACGTTTCAAACAGGGTGAGGACGCCATCAAGGAGCCGGTTAAGCGCGTACATAATGATTTCACTGCCAAATCTGGCTATACTCGTGCGCGTAAGGAGTTAGCAGCGCGGGGGATAGATGACATTGACGCACTGCTGCAACAAAGGTTTGCTGTAATCAACGTTTGGCGTGCGATCGCATCCCCAATCCAAGAGTCACCATTGACAGTATGTGATGCCCAAAGTATCGCCCCTACAGACCTTGTGGCTAGTGACCTAGTGTACCGCGATCGCGTCGGTGAAGTCTACGCGATCACTTACAATCCAACGCATCGATGGTTCTACTTTCCGCAAATGCAACCCAACGAGGCGCTGCTGATCAAGTGCTTCGACTCTGCAGAGGATGAACGCGCAAGGTTCGCCGCCCATACAGCGTTTGACGATCCGACAAGCCCGCCTGACGCCCCACCACGCGAGAGCATCGAGTTACGGACGTTAGTATTCTATCCTTCATAGGCGGATTTACCCCACAAGAAATATAGCAGTTTTCCCAAGCATGAGATACATTTCTTGTGGGATGAGCTTCTATCCCATCTTACAACAAAAAAGGTATAGTACATTCAATTCCCGCAACGATATATTTACTTACTTATGAGCAAAATACTTGGTGTAATTGTTGACCCCAATGTGCCAGGACGTTTGGCATTGCGTGAAGTAGCTGCACCCACCCCAACCCTTGACGAGGCGCTGGTAAGGGTTAAAGCCATTTCCCTCAACCGGGGAGAAGTACGACGTTCTACCACTGCTAATGCAGGTTGGCAGCCTGGTTGGGACTTGGCAGGTATAGTGGAAACCGCTGCTGCTGATGGTTCTGGTCCTCCCCAAGGAGCGCGGGTGGTAGGTTTTCGCCGCTTTGGTGCTTGGGCAGAACTGGTATCTGTTCCTACTCATTCCCTAGCGGAATTACCTGCTAATGTATCTTTTGCACAAGCTGCCACACTACCCGTAGCTGGTCTAACTGCCTACCATGCTTTACTCAAGGGTGGTTCAGTTTTAGATCGTTCAGTACTTATTACAGGTGCTTCAGGTGGCGTTGGTAACTTCGCTATCCAGTTAGCGCGGCTCAGTGGAGCGCAAGTAGTGGCACACATTCGTCAACCTAGCTATGAAACGCTGGTGAAAGAAGCAGGAGCGCAATCAGTAGTCATTGGCGAAGACCTACAAGCGAACGAGTACGCACCTTATGATTTGATTGTAGAGTCAGTAGGGGGAAATACGCTCTCGGCAGCCCTTGGCTTACTGGCACAGGACGGTGTGATTGTGTTGTTTGGAACCTCTGGCGGTTCTGATGTGACATTTAACGCTCAGCGTTTTTACGGAATCGGTGGTGCAAGCTTGTATGGTTTCATCCTGTTCCACGAACTGAAGCGGGAATCTGCATCTGTAGGTTTAACAAGGCTTTTACGTCTGGTAGAAACAGGTCAATTGCGTCCTCACATCGATTTGGAAGCTTCTTGGACAGAAGTGGCTGAAGTAGCACAAAAACTAATTGATAGGAGTTTTCCTGGTAAAGCTGTATTGCACGTGGCAAATTGAGTCCTCAATAATCCACCCCCCAAACATCAGATGACTATGATTGATGCAACGAATAATAAGTACCTAGCAAAAATATTTATGTCATTGCGAACGAAGTGAAGCAATCCCAAACCGCAAGCGAATTGCTTCATTCCGCTGCGCTCCATTCGCAATGACATTGTATATTTAATTTTGCGTGACTACTTACTGCATTGTGGGTGGCGGCTCTAGCAAGTGTAGGAGCGTACCGTAAAGATTTAGGCATGCCGCGGCGAGATTTGTTGCTTTTGTCTGACATCAGTTTAGTCGGTGGATTAATTGGCTCCATAGCTTTGTCAAGATTGTTGCCTTCAGCATGACCATCTACTTTTTTATTCATGGTTAGTAGCTTTGCCAACTTTACTTGCTTCAGGAACCTCTATCAGTTTCCCAGTTTTCACATCGTAAATGTAACCGTGGATGGGAATTTGGCGTGACACCAATGGGTGAAAGCGAATGCGCTTCACGTCTTCGTACACGCTATGTGCAAGATCATCAATTGTCAACCAATTAATATATGCCCCTTCGCCCGATCCAGAATCAGAGCCAACATCATGCCAACCAGTTTCATCAACATAAGCCGTCTCTAGGCTGCTCTTGAGCAAATCGTTCATGATTTGGTTATTGAAGGTTTCCATCCCACAATTAGTGTGGTGAATGACAAACCACTCGCAAGTCCCCAAAAGTTTGTAGGAAATTACCAAAGAGCGGATGGCGTCATCACTGGCACGTCCACCGGCATTGCGAATGACGTGGGCATCTCCTTCGACCAATCCAGCAAATTGAGCAGGATCGAGGCGGGCATCCATGCAGGTCAAAATAGCGATCCGGCGTTTCGGTGGCATGGAAAGACTGCTTTTGTCGCCAAAGGTTTCCACATAATTTTGGTTGGCGGATAAGACTTCTTCTAAAACTTTACTCATAAATTTTTGCCCTCAATACAATCTCCTGTTAATCTATACAGATATAGAATTTTATAAGTAATACTTTGTCATGAGTTCATCCCAAAAGCAAGCCTAGTCTTGCGTATACTTTTTGATAATATGGAAATATGACCAAACTAATCGAATACGAAGATGCCAGTGATGAAGTACGTGTAGTATATGACGACATCCGTGCCACGCGCTCCTCTGACTACATCAACAACTTTTGGAAAGCTATAGCCAATCATCCCCCCACCTTACGGCGAACGTGGGAGACGGTGAAGGAAGTGATGACTAGTCCCGGCGAACTCGATCCACTGATGCGCGAATTAATTTACATTGCCGTAAGCGTGACGAATGGTTGTGAGTACTGCATTGCCTCACACACGGCGGCGGCGCGTGCCAAAAATATGAACGATGAGATATTCGGTGAACTGATGGCAATTATTGCTACTGCAAACATGACAAATCGTCTCGCCAACGGCTATCAGATTCCAGTGGACGAGCGATTCAAAACTTAACTGTCTATCTGCTTTTCGAGGAAGTTCTCCGCCCTTTTCCAGAAGTACCAAGCGCGATCTATGAGCAAAGGGACAAACAACTGCACTGTAGACTGTGATTTCAGTCATATTTCATTTCCTCTAAAGAGCGCTTTATAAGTTAGTAACTCAGTAGTTGCTTATTATCGGCATGGCAAAGATTTTTTTGGTAGCAGACAGGAGATAACTTACTGATTGATGTTATCTGTGATCGCCTGATCATGAATAATGTATTGTAATTATACCAAATTATTGTATATTCCTATTCAGTTTTTTTCACTTCTCTATTTTCTCTCCTTCGTAAGCAAGAGCTTTGTCACCTGCTTGTGCGAATGCTTTAGCAAGTTCAATCAGCTTTTGTCGCTGTTGATCATCAAAAATCCCTGTGGGCGGAGGCATGAGTTTTTCTTCGATTTGGCGCACCGTTTCGTGCCTTAAGCTGAGCGCCTGATTTGGATAACTTAAAATTAATAAAGGATTCTGCTTGCTAGGGTTGTCAGGTTTGTGGCAGAAAACGCAGGTTTGCTCCCGTAACTTGACCTCTAATGCACGATAAGCAGTATCAACTTCGGTAATGTATGGGTTCGACGGGGAGAATAAACGGGTATAGAGCGCCACAAATGGTTCCTGACCACGAGCATCAGTCCAAACCCACTTACCATCCCACACATGCTTGACCTTTGGACGCTGCTGGTCAACCACAGCTGAGCGCAGCCCGCCTTTGAGCTTCTCCTGCTCCAAAAACAGAAGTAATTCAGTAGTCTGCTGGTAGGAATCCCACTTTTTTGATGAGTGCCAGAACGGATAAGGATAAGCTCCAATATCAAACTGATTGCGGAACTGAGTGGGGACGTGGATGACAATCAGGTTGTTTACCTGTTCAACCTTGGGTTCACCTTTGAACATAAAAGTAGCGAGGTAAATCCGACGCCAAACCAATGGGTCAAATGCAGTTGTGGTACTGTCTTTGATATTGTAGTTACCAGCCTCTTTTTGCGCACCCCATAAGAATGGTGCGCTCATAGTGTTGCGAAGTATTTTGAGGTGAGAGAGTTTTTCAGAGCATGAGTTGTAGGCATTTAAATTTTTAACATCAGTGACAACGGGGCAGGCAGCAATGATTTCTTTGCCCACGTTCTTAGCTAGTTCTATGTCCTTCGATGTTAAGAGTGCTGATACTCCACTTTTCGCGGTAGGTGCTTGCAATGTGCCGCAGATAAAGAGCGTGATTGTTAACACTATGGCTAGAAGCACAAACTGCAATTGATAGTAAAACGAACGTATATTAGGCATAATTGACCTCAATAATTCGTAATTGATAATCCGTAATTCGTAATTATTACCTCTGAACCCAATATGGTTCGGATAAGAATTGATCCCCCCAACCCCCCTTAAAAAGAGGGGCTAATTTCCCCCCTTAAAAAGGGGGGCTAGTTCTGATCTTCCAAGGATGAACATGGTTAACAGAACCGTATTATCTCTGAACCAATGCACTTGCTCGAATAATGAATAAATTTGTTTTTTCACCTCAAAAAATTGAGCGAATTACACCAAAATTTATCAATTACGAATTACGAATTACAAATTATTTAGACACCTAAATCGTGATCTTTGAACCGTCAAACTTGGTCAACGTGAAGCCCTCAAATTTTTCGACGTACCCCAGCTTTTCGTCTCTAAGGATGCCAATGGCAACCTCTTCTCCCACAGCCAAGGCAGCTGCAACATCCGATCGCCAATGGATACCGCCAAGATCGCGACCAATAGCATAGTTAGCTGCCAACTTGTTCAACTCGCCACCCACTGTCAGTGGGGGTCCGCTGTAGGGAATGACTTTTGTGGGGTCTTGAGGGTCAGGCTGTACGGGATTGGGGATGACAAAGTTCTCGTCAAAAGCCGCTTTCAATATTGTGGCTTGGACACCGGCAATAGAGGCAGCACCACTAGTGTAAGATGAATGGGTCGGTGCCCCTTCCGGGTACGCTTGGGGTATGAGATAAGTGCCAAAGGTGCTAAAGATTTGAGCTAAAGCTTTAGAATTTAAGACCTCGGAATTGAGGGGATATTGAGTTTTATTGACTTCGTTGTTGTGGACTAGCCCACCATATGCTTCCGGTCGCAGACGGCGGTATACATAATACTTCCGCCAGTAGGAAGCTCTGATTGCCCGCGAGGGAGCTAGGAGGAGTATGCTTTGAAAATACCCTTGTGCAAATGTGCCGATCCCAGGCGTTAGGGTCCTTGAGTTGTTATAGGGATTGGTCGGACTCAAGGGTGCGTTAATACCAGTTAGAATCAACAAGGCTCCAAAGAACAAAGCCCCACCGATATGTGCTACCTCACTTAGATCGCGAACAGTGGAGACGTAACGGCGTTGCGGGTCGTACTGAATGGATTTGCCAGAATCGCCGCCATTTTGGACGAGCAACCATTCGTCGAAAGTAGTCTGGAATTCGTTGCCAGGGAGAGCAGTACGAATCAGGGGCGAAATAACCTGGGTGTTTAAAGGACTCTCCCGCAACAGAAACTGTGAAATGTAGGGACCCTCCGTCACCCCAGGAGGAGTAAAGTATTGTGTTGTTCTGCCTGAGGGGTCACGTTTATCGACATAGATGACGCTGCCACGAAACAGGGTTTGGGGGGTGACCTGACGCTTCTGTTTCGGTCCCCGGAATGCCGAAAGGTTATTGAGGTCTTCGACAGCTGCTAAGACTTTCGGATCGTCAGTGTTGTCATGGAACTTGTCAAAAGGTACATCCCGTAGTAAAGCATGCCAGTAAAGTTCAACTGCTTCAGCAGCCTGTTCCGCACTATCCAGAGTTGGTGGAACCGGATTTCCTATGCTATCTGCGTTGGGTCCTTCTAGGCTGATTGCCAGTGGTCCTATAGGACTGATCAGCTTCCTTCCGCCACCCAAGATCACATTTTCAAAGTCATCCGGATTAAGCGATACCAGTGCTTTTGTCAAAGAATTGTAGGCGTCCAGGTTGACTTCGCCTCGCTCGTCGTGCGGTAATCCCCTGCTGTCACTGGCGATTTTGTTGGGGTAGCGTTCCTCATCACCGTTAGTGGGATGGGGCGGAATGCCAAGATCCAGCTCTTGTTTCGCTGCTTGAACACGCACGTCATAGGCTTTCTGGACAAAAGCGCCATCGTCGAACAACCTGGCACTCCCAGCAACATCCTGTGCCTGGACAATCCCTCCTTTCCTCGTGGAGGAGAGGAGAGGAGACATCACCCCCGCAGCAACGCCAGTGGCAGTTAACAAACTAGCGCGACCAAGAAATGAGCGTCTACCTCGACTAAAAAATGGAAGTTTGCTACTAGTACTATTTTGGCTAAGCGTCTTTTCGCTTTGCCCTTGTATATTCTGTTGGGAATCTTGATGAGAACTTGGTTCGGATGGCATGAGATTCACTCCAAAACTAATTCGTTAAACAGAGGGTTGTGCGATCGCAGGACAACTTCAACAGAAGCTAACCGCTCCTGACAGCCGTATAATTTATTGCTACTATTGAAGGCTTTTATTGCATGACAGTTGCGCTTCTACAGCTGAACGCCGCTGCATAAGCGCAAGTCAACTTCAAATCATGCACATTTATGCACAGATTTCGACTTGCTTTAACATTGCTTTTTCCAAATGCTCGTACAGCTAAAGCCGCGATTTTCCTAAACTCAGTACTGAAACAACTCAAAAAATACTGTAACTTTATTGGTTAACCGTATATTTTAGTTGTTAAAACTGACTATCTCATAAACAACTGTCAAAAGCAAGTATCTTTTACAAAATATTAATGTAAGATGACTAGAGAATTTGCGACTTCAACAGCAATGCTGATTTCCCTAAAAACAAGCAAATCACATCATTTTGCGGTGTATGGATACGTGTCCCTAATTCTGGCTCAACGTGGGCAGCATTCACCCCGACGCCAGCAACCAACTCGCGGCATATTAATCCAATAAATCTGGTTCCTCGCGTACAACCCTCTCATAGAGCGGTTGAAAGCTGAACCAGCCGCCTCTGTGTGTTCCAACTTGGCTCTGTGCTAAATGAGCGTTGACGGGGTCAATTGGAAGAGGTTTGCCCGCGGCTTCTGCTAAAAGTTGAGCCTGACAAGAACGTTCAAAGGTGATATACCACCAGGCAGTTTCATCAACAGTATGACCCACTGTTAAGTGACCGTGATTACGTAAAATTACCGCTTTTTTATCGCCTAAAGCATCAGCAATGCGCTTGCCTTCTTTTGTATCCAGTACTACACCTGTGTAGTCATCAAACAGCGCATGGTCTTCGTAAAAAGCACAGGCATCTTGAGTCAGGGGATCAAGCAGACGACCGAGACTAGACCAGGATTTGCTGTAAAGTGAGTGGGCATGGGCAGCAGCAACTATGTCAGGTCGAGCCTCATGAACTTGGGAATGAATGGCAAAAGCTGCTCTGTTGACAGGGTGTGAACCCTTAACTACTTCGCCCTCTCTATCAACTAAAATCAGGTCAGAAACGCGGATGTGACCGAAGTACATGCCATACGGATTTACCCAAAAGTGATCTGTAAACTCCGGATCGCGTGCTGTGATGTGACCTGCTGTTCCCTCGCTGAACCCAAAGCGAGCAAACACGCGAAGTGCAGCCGCTAGACGTTGTTTGCGGTGGAGACGTTCGTCTTCAACTCGCTCAAATACTGGTGGGGTGGGTCGATCAAATTTCGGCATAATTTTTCCTTGCTTCATTGTAAGGCACATTAGAATATCCAGAGCGAAAAGACCGCACAGTTTCTTGTTCCAAACTATACTTATGCCGCCAAATACTACCCGTATCATTGCCCATAACGTGAATTGATACTGATGGGGCAAATACAGCTGTGGCTTTGACAGAATGGATATCCTCATTTGGTGGTAAGATGCGGTAAATATCGCCACTTTTTACTAAGTAAAAACCAGCAATGTCTAATTGGGCATATCCAGGTAAATCGCCATTATCCACACGGCGGTAGACCGTTTCTTCTTGTTTGCCTTGATACAAACCGACAAGTCCCCAAGAGAGATGATCGTGGATGGGAGTCTCTGAATTAGGGGGAATCACCAAACTAAACACAGTCAGCGAACGGTCTTGAGCGCGGAACAGTAGCCATTGACCGATCCCTCCCTCCAAACCACTGTCAGGGTTAGGCTGGGTAAATTGTTCTGGTAGCCAACCTGTTTTTTTCAGGAGTACCGCAAAGTGGGGTTCGAGTCTGTTGAGAGTTTGTTCTCGGTTGTGAGCAGTGTTCAAGCTAATTTCTTTAGCTTGAGCAACAAACTCCCGCAGATCAGGGCTATCAATAAACCATTGATCTGCTTCTAAAGATTCCAAAATAGTGGTGTAAGGCATAAAATTTGGGATGGGTGGATTTTCGATGTTGGATGAGTATTTACGATGGACTCTCCTATTTGTGTTCTTAATGTAGGAGTGCTGTTCAAATCAAACGCTCACTGTTTGTCTTTCTCGCCGTTGAACTTCCGCCCGCACAAGGGTTTGCGATTATACTTATAAGCTCTAATGTCTTCGATGAACATCCACAATTCACTCCTTAATCTTAAGGGCTAGTACCGCTACGCGAAACTCACTCATTCAAAAGTGTTATATATCAATGCTTTTGCCTGTTTGAAACGGGTGCTTTATTTCCGCCCTCGTGTACTAGTAGTAGAAGTCGCAGCTATTTTAATATCAAAGTAGTTATTCTATACTACTTTAAATTGATATATTTACAGTTGCTTGCAATTATAACGATATCACATTTCGCTCTACTTTTACATAAGACCTCTCCGAAAAAGAATGTAGAGACGCGTTAGCGAAGCGGCACGAAGTGCAATTTCGCGTCTC
>CAZZXJ010000079.1:0-15452 GCA_964657905.1 uncultured Stigonema sp. | reverse complement strand
AATGAAAGTAAAAATTCTTCATTTTTAATTTTTAATTCTCAATTTTTAACTGGCTTGCTTTGGGGTGTGGGCTATCACGGTGTCGCCCTATCCTGGATTACTGGGATTCATCCTATGACCTGGATGAAAGGGGTTTCTTGGTTAGCAAGTCTAGGGATCGCCCTTTTTTGCTGGACATTCATTACCCTTTGGGGAGCCGTATTAGTTGCAACCTGGGCGATGGGGATGAAAGTGATTACCCAAACAATCCAAAACTCCCCACTCTCAGGTTTGACTCGTGTCTTAATTGGTGTTGCCCTTTGGTGTGGCTTAGAAGCCCTCTGGAGTGCTGGTCCCCTATATTGGAGTTCTCTTGCTTACACTCAAAGTCCGCATAATTTGGTAATTTTACATCTCGGTCAACTCTCCGGACCTAGTGCTGTCACAGCAGCTGTTGTTGCAGTCAATGGTTTGATTGCAGAAGCTTGGATAAACCGCAGAGGCGGGGAGGACACAGAGGAGAAAATGAGATTTTTCTCTGCACTCTCTGCGCCTCTGCGGTTCGTTTATTTAAAAATCGCCGCTGCACTACTCATTACCTTTCACCTTATCGGTTTTGGATTATACATTCGTCCCCTCGCACAACCACCAGAAGCAGCATTGAAAGTGGGAATTATTCAAGGTAATGTCCCTAACCAAATTAAGCTTTATCCAGAAGGTTTTCGTCGCGCCATTGAAGGCTACACCACTGGATATCTCACCTTAGCAAATCAAGGTGTTGATGCAGTTTTAACCCCAGAAGGAGCTTTGCCTTTTTCTCAGTATGATATTATGCGAAGTTCTTTAGTTGCAGCAGTTAGGGAAAAAGGCGTAGTCGCATGGATTGGAGGCTTTGACCAACAGGGAAATTACTACACAAATAGCTTATTTGCTTTCACTGGTAACGGTGAAATTAAGAGCCGCTACGGTAAGGTAAAGATGGTCCCTATAGGAGAGTACATTCCCTTTGAGGAAATTTTAGGCGGGATTGTTCAGCGGCTGTCACCTTTAGACGAACACCAAATTGCGGGTCAGCCAAATCAATTGTTTGACACGCCTTTTGGTCGTGCTATTGTCGGTATTTGTTACGAATCTGCTTTTCCTGAACTATTTCGCTATCAAGCTGCTGCGGGTGGACAATTTATCCTCAGTCCTTCTAACGATGCCCATTACAGTGCAGCTATGCCAGCCCAGCACCATGCACAGGATGTCATGCGGGCCATCGAAACTGATCGATGGGCAGTGCGGGCAACTAACACTGGATATTCAGCTTTTGTCGATCCCCACGGCAGAACTTTATGGATTTCTGGACATAACACTTACGAAATTCATGCAGAAACAATCTATAGACGCCAAACACAGACCCTCTATGTGCGCTGGGGTGATTCGGTGACACCTTTATTGTTAATATTGGGTGCGTTAGCGTGGTGTTTCCATATCTGGAAAGATTAGCAACTCTTGTCCAGTTTGATAAACTCCTTCCAGATGAAGTGGTAGCACGATTTTGCAAGGACAAACAGCAATGCGATCTAACGAGAACGCCTTCTATACCGCTTAGACTTAGCAACTTCTTTAGCTTTACGCTTGTGTTTCTCCAAAGGAGTTTCAAAGTGACGATGCTTCTTTATATCTGGAAAAATTCCCGCCTTGGAAACTTCTCGCTTAAATCGACGTAGGGCTGATTCAATTCCTTCATTTTCTCCCATAATTATTTGGGTCATTCTCTCTCCTACTTAATTAATTTAATTGGTGATTTAGTGGCGGGATAGAAAAAATCCAGTAAAACCTAAGTGAAAAAGGGCAGACTCCATGTCTGCCCAAAATCCCCGAGAGTTAAATTCTCTGTTTGGGATGAAACGATTGGAGAAAGAGCCAAGACTCATCTCAAATGTTAGAAGCGGCCCCGGGAGTATCCACCTCCCCCTCCCCCACTATTGTTTCCTCGTCTACCACCACCAAACGAATCTCTATCTTCGCGCGGCTTGGCCTTATTAACCTTTAGGTTCCGCCCCATCCACTCAGCAGTGTCGAGGGCTTCAATCGCCGCAGCTTCTTCTGCATCTGTTCCCATTTCTACAAAGGCGAAACCACGCAAACGACCAGTCTCCCGGTCTTTTGGCAATTGAACGCTCTTAACAGTTCCATATTCTGCAAAGACTTGTTTTAGATCTTCCTCTCCAACTTCATAAGAAAGATTACCGACATAAATTGACATAAGAACATCTCCAGAATCAAACGGCGTAGAGATTTAGATTCGGAGAGACGCTTGTAAATAAATAAACACAAACCGCATAACCGAAAATAATCCTCTAATATAATAACATGGAATGTATTGGCTGTGCTTGCTAGACAAGATTTTTCGTCACAACTGCCACAGTCTCCTTACGCAATTTGCAGATCATCCTGTTGTAGTAAGGAAAATGATGGGTCTAGTATTCCACTAGGCTGATACTCAAGAATATCCAATTCAGCTTGACAAAGTACTTTTGGCTTCATGTTTTGTAGATCACTGAGTACAAATCCGGAATACTTAGTATCAAATTTATAGTATTCTGTCAGACTACTGATGGGATAATTAAAGTCTTGATAGCGGTGTTTGAAGTACAGCTCAACGTTACCCCGGTGTGACCAACTCCCCAACACCTTAATAGCAACACTTTGATAGTGTGCAAGCAAATCCATTTTTACTTCTACCACTCGTTCTGCAAGAGGTCGCTGGGTTACTCCTATCTTATACAAAGTTCCTTGATTCGTTTGAATCTCTAAAAAATACAGGGTACAGGATAGGATACGTTTGAACTGAGTGCGGTACAGTTTTAAATCAGTCAGTCGATATGACAAATCTGGAGTATTTTTGTGAAGAGCGTGTTCCACAGTTAGTTCTAGCTTCAGCAGCTTTTTGAGTAATAGCGGTTCTTGCACTTCGTTGAATAGCATTAACTCTAGTGCTCGAACAGGAATTTTACCCAAATTGGTAAATTCATAGTCAATCGGGATTGTGTAAACATTTTTTTTCAACAATCCTGCTTTCATCAAGCCCGAAGAAACTAAGTAAGAGCTAACAGGGTAATTTTTTGAACCATACTCCTTCCAAAGCAGTTTTAGTTGTTCTAAATCCTTGCCTGACAAATGAATGTTGAAATTATCATAGAGTGGTAAAACTGGAAATTCTCGGTTGGCTACCGGACGGCACGTCTCTCCATTATGGGCAAAGTGATGCTCTTTCACATTGCCTTTTTTGGCAGTTAACCTACTGTTGCAATAAGGACACTTAAGTGTGGTCTTTCCCCTGGAGACATTTTCGATATATACCAACAACCCATCTTGAGCCACACCATATTGTAACCACATTGAAGCACCACTCTTTAAAAGCTAAAGTTACTTTTACTAGTTTGCTCTAAGTTATTAAAAATGTATCTAGTAGCGCTCCATGGGAATTAAAAATTAAAAATTATAAAAGCTGATGATGTCAGCTTTGTGGAAACATAGTTTATGTAGCACTCAAAATTTTATGCGATCGCTCGGTTGATCGGGACTTGCAGAGTTAATCGATCGGACGTGTCGCTATGCCAGATACTTTGCTTTTGAATTAGAAGCAGCAGGATATGAGATTCTGAACGAGGTAGTGTAAGGTAATTAGAATAACAACAGGTAGTCACTACACAAATATGGGTCTGCTCGTATCTATTATTACGGTAATACTGATATTTTCGGGTGTATTTAGGGAGCAAATGTAGCATTCAACACAGTATTAAAAGTAAAGATTGCAATGCTTACTTTAGTAGCATTTGTCCGGATTAGATTGGGTTTTCTAGTAAAGAGAAAGCGACACAATTGACAAATTTGGTGAAGTTCTGTAATTACCGTAACCGTCGAATTTCCTATACTCTAACGACTTAATAGGCATGATTAACATCTTGAAGAATTATGAGGAATTCTAACTCGGATGAATTTACGCGACCCCTACTACTCAATTAATAACTGGAAAGCACAGATTGACGACGATACTGTTATCCTCGATCCACTGAGACAAGGAAAAGGTTTCTTTGTAGTAGAGGGGTGGAATCCAACGGGAGAGTATTGCATTTATAACCAATTGTTTGATAGTACCCAAAAGGCTCAAGCATGGATTTTAAGCCTAGACCAAAGAACTGAGACTATGATTTGCGATGTTGTCAGCGCTCGTATATTTATGTGTTTCGATGGCAGCTACTGGTGGAGTACTCCAGCAACAGTAGAACACGGACAAAAACCTTGCTATCATCAACTACCTGTTGTTAAAAACATGAAGCAGGCCAATAAAATGGTTAAGAAAGTCTTGGAAAATTTAAACCAAAATCATGGTAGCCTGATCAGAAGTCAGAAGTTAGGAGTCAGGAGTCAGGAGGAGCCAGCGCTGTAGGAGGGTTTGCCGCTCTCACGACGACTGGCGTTCAGGAGAGAAATATATATACATAGACGCTTGTTGTAACCTGTTTCTAACTGTCTAGTACAGCGCGGCGTAAATAAAGCAACCATTTCAAACAGGCAAAAGCCTTGATATATAAACATGAGTGACTTTTGACGAACGCGCAGGGGTACTAGTTATTTCTGCGCCCGCTGTACTAGAAATAACGGTTACTCCCCATATCTGCGGTTTCGCAGTCAGGGGGTGTCGAAGGTGGGGAGGGGTTTTACGGGAATTATGGGTCATCAACCGGACTTGATATTAGTGGGACAAACCACCATTATTAGGTTCGGTTACGCTCACTTCCTAATAGAAAAGAGCCTGCTAAATTAAATTGTAGAAGTATTGAAAACTCTGCAATTTGCAGACTATAACAATGAACAATCTGTCAAATACAAGCCCAGAGTCTTTTAACAGCGAGGCCTCAAACTATAACTTGCTGTGGCAATACGTTCAATCCATGAATCAGGAAACCATTGACCAACTATCCAAACCCTCTTCTCCTGAAGTACTGCAGGCGATAGAACGCACTATTGGAAGCATGTTGGGTAATTTACCTTCAGAAAATTTCAACGTGATGATGACCACCAGCCGCGAGAATCTTGGTCAGCTTATTTTTGCGGCTATGATGAATGGTTATTTCCTGCGCAACGCCGAGCAGCGAATGACGTTTGAAAAATCTTTGCAAATGACAGAAGCTATCTAGTAGATCAAGGGCGGAAATAATAGCAACCATTCAAAAGCAGCGAAAAGCTGATGATGCAAGCTTTTTTAATTTTTAATTCCGCGTACTGCTATTCAAAATCACCGAAAAGCTTACATCCTAAGCTTTTTTAATTTTTAATTTTTAATTTGCCCTCATCCTTGGGAAAGATGTACTTACGCTTAATAAAGCTTAATACATGGAATAAGAGGGTACAGGTGATAAATCATGCAATTAAAACCAATTAATCAGCAAGTAGTTGCTGTCGTTGGGGCTTCCAGTGGTATTGGACGTGAAACAGCATTGAGGTTCGCTAGACGTGGGGCACAGGTAGTGGTTGCCGCCCGTAGCGAACCTGGGCTAACGTCTTTGGTAGAGGAGATCCAAGGCAATGGTGGTGAGGCTATAGCGGTAATGGCAGATGTCAGTGACTTTGAACAGGTAAAAGCGATCGCTGACAAAACCGTAGCACAATACGGACGTTTGGATACCTGGGTTCACGCTGCTGCAACAGGTATACTTGCCCCCTTCGACCAAATAACACCCGAGGAATTTCAACGAGTCGTTGATGTCAACTTGATGGGACAAGTATACGGGGCAATGGTGGCGCTGCCTCATTTGAAAAAAGAGGGACGCGGGGCATTAATTCATATTTCCTCAATGGAGGGTAGGCGCAGTCTACCACTGCAAAGTCCCTACTGTGCTGCCAAGCATGGTTTAGAAGGTTTCTTGGAAGCACTGCGGGTCGAGTTGCAACATGAAGGATTGCCCATCAGCGTCACGTCAATACTGCCTTCGGTAATCAATACACCTTACTATAATAAGGTTCGCACTAAGCTGGGGGTTAAGCCCACGGGCATACCACCGTATTACCAACCCAGCATTGTTGCCGATGCGATTCTCTACGCCGCCGAACACCCCACTCGTGATTTTATCGTCGGGGATGTGGGCAAGGTATTAGATCTGTTGCAAAAAGTCTCACCTTCACTTGTAGATTCACTGCTGTTACTGGTTGCTTTCCCTGGACAGCGTACTGATGATCAAAAAGCCGAGGACGGACCAGACAATCTTTTTGCACCGATCCCAGGCTATGACAAAGTAGAGGGAGACTTCGGCAATCTCGTCATACCCACTTTCTTAGACTGGTTGGATATGAATCCGCCTTTGAAGTGGGGTGCTATGGCCTTAGCGGCATTAGGTATTACAGCGTTGCTGGGAGGATTGCTTTCAGACAATGATGTTTAATCAGCTATTGCCTGTTTAACAGGAATGGTAATAATAAACTCGGCTCCTTGACTAGGGGCAGACACACACTGTAACTGCCCCCCATGTTTTTCAGTAACAATTTGATAGCTGATTGACAATCCCAACCCAGTACCTTTACCAACTGATTTGGTAGTAAAGAAGGGGTTAAAAAGCTGCTGTTTTACTGTCTCCGACATCCCTGGTCCGTTATCAGCAATATGAATCACCACCTGAACAGCATCAAGCATTTCAGTGCGAATCCGAATCTGGGGATTTGTCATTTGTCCCAGGTTGTTTACTAATGACATAGACGCCCCCTGGGCGGCTTCCCCTAGGGTATTATGATTAATGACAAATGACTCTTCTAGGGCATCAATAGCATTAGCAAGCAGATTCATAAACACCTGATTCATCTGTCCGACATAACATTCCACCAAAGGCAAGTCGCCATACTCTTTGACCACCTCAATTGTAGGATGGTCGTGTTTGGCTTTGAGGCGAGTTTGCAGAATCATCAAAGTGCTATCAATACCGTCATGAATGTTAAAGGGTTTGGCTTCAGATTCATCTGTGCGGGAGAAGTTACGTAAGGACAGGACAATTTGGCGAATCCGGTTAGCACCCAGTTTCATCGAAGCTAACATCTTAGGTAAGTCTTCCATCAGAAAATCCAGGTCAATCGCTTCGATCTCATCCTGAATTTCTGGGGCTGTCGTTGGGTTGTGCTGCTGGTAAAGCTGCAGCAAACCTATCAGATCTTTACTGTATGCATCCACATGAGTAAGATTACCGTAAATAAAGTTGACCGGGTTGTTGATTTCATGGGCGATCCCCGCAAGCAATTGACCGAGGCTAGACATTTTTTCGCTTTGTACCATCTGTGCTTGTGTCCGCTTCAACTCGTCTAACGCTTGCTCCAATTGCTTTGCTTTTTCGCGCTCTTCGGCTTCGGAGAGTTCTAGTTGTTGAGAGTAGGTCTGCAAATCTTTGTAGAGGCGGGCGTTTTCCATTGAGATGGAAATCTGGTTCGTGAGCAAGGTCAATACCTTTAAGCGCTCTGGTGTAAAAGCGCCGGTTGTCAGATTATTTTCCAGATATAAAATTCCTGTTAGCTTACCTTGATGAATGATGGGTAAGCATAGAAGCGACTTCGGTTGATGAGTAATGATGTAGGGATCATTGGCAAAAAGTTCTGAATGTGTAGCATTGTCTAAGACTAGATTTTCTTCAGTTCTTTGAACGTAATTCAGCAGTAGAACAGGCAAGTTATAAAGGTTTTCATTTGGGAGGACACTTGCGTGTGGGGGTTCTCCTTGTTGAGGAAAGTGTCCGTCGAATACATTTCGGGTGGAGGCTTTACTGTATGAATCTCGATCAGGGATTGAAATACTTGCTTGTACTATGATCGCCCACTGATCTTCGTTTGGTACCACCAAACAACCTTTTTGGGCACCCGCATTCTCAATCACAATCGTCATCAGCTTATCTAGTAAACGCTCTAGAAGAATTTCACTAGAAAGCGCCTGGTATGCTTTAATGACCGTATGTAAATCCAGTATACTGAGATCACCTTTCTGATCTGTATCTGTCTGGGTGGCGTCAGTCGTGGAAAGTAGTTGGTAGTAGCGTTCATCTAACTGCTTAACTTTGCCAGTTGCTCCCCACTGGAGATAGTGATAGCGAGCTTCGATCAAGTAAACTTTGGCAAATTTTCCCCGTCCCTTCAATAAGTAAAACTGCGCAGCCAGTTCGTTGGCTAGTGCCTCATTTTGCTGATACCCTTGTTCTGCGGCCTCGGCGATCGCCTGATCGTACAATTCCATTGCCTGATAATCTTGTCCGGAAATCTGGGCAACTTCGGCTTGAATCAGCAGATACTTATGTAGATAATTTTGGGGACAATGCTCTGCCCATTTTTGGAACTTTTCTAGATTAACTGTGAGCTTATTTAGATATCTCGACTGAAGAAGCACATCTGCTTGAGTATAAGCTTTTGCTAGTGCTATACTTTGATGAAAGTAGAAAACAGGGTTGATAAAAATTCCCTCTGCACCCTCAACATATTTTTCTGCTAGTTCAGCATATTCTACTGCTTTAGTATAATCACCATACCAATTTGAGAGAGAAAGTTTGTAAATGTAGACAACAAAAGCAGTTAATAAATCCGCACTCTTTATGGCAAATTCTAAAACTTTATGCTCATTAACGCCTTCCCCTGAAAGTTCTTCTCTTACCTCCGTCGATTCAGTTAGATTGGCGATTACCTCTTTGACAAGCAAATGATAATTTAGCATATTTTTGTCAATTTTTATTAGTGCTGGAATGAAATTATTTGTAATCTCCGCAGTCTTTTGTAATGACTCATTCCCAAACAAACATTGCCACATGAAGTTAATGGAACAGTAGCCAGACCATTGATAAGACCCTGTTTCTAACCCACTATTAAAGCCTGCCAATAAATAAGGCTTCCCCTGGCTGATATGCTCTTTGTAATGGAGAATCAAGCCTCCCCACATATTAAAAATATTTGCTTCTAAATCTTTTGTTTTGAAAACTTCATGAAGTTTTAAGGACAATTTACCCATTTCACATCCCAACTCGACTTCGTTATGCCTGAACACCAAGCAAAAGCTATAAAGCATATACCCAAATACCGAAATCGGAGAGTTGCCATACTGGATTGAAAGTTGGGTGATCTTATGAGCACAAAGGTGGAGGGCTTTGGAACCCAAAAAGTAAGCGATGGGCCATATTTCCTTAAGAATTTGTGCTTGCACTAGTTTCTTTGGGTCTTGCATTTGCGGTAATTCTGCAAGGCTGTCAATGGCACGATTACCAATTATCGCTTTCGTTGCCTGTAGTTCGAGTAAGAGATAATCATCATCTGGTAATGGTTCAAAATCTATCCCCAAGAGATTTAGTGTAGTTAAACCTACTTTATAAGCTGAATTTAAGTCATTTTCCATGCGGTAGCACATGATTTTGTACTCATTGACCTGACACTGCTCTAGAAGATTTTTGACATGAGAGAGTGTCTGCTCAAAAATCACTAGCGCTGAATCATTATTGCCATTTAAATACTCAGCTTCTCCAGTTTCTAGATACATCTTCAGAGTCAAGGAATAATTCTCTTCCCAGCTTTGTTCAGGCAAACAATTCATACCAATTTTGAGCAGCTTCAATGCTGTTTCAAAGGCGGAAGAGGATTTTGCTCGTCTACCAGCCAAAAGATTTAATTCTGCGAGTTGGTATCGGTCTTTCGGCTGAATAATTAACGCTTGCCCAAGATTCAGGTGGTTAACAATATCAAAGATATGTTCTTCCAACTGGGTAAGACTTGTATTGCCTAGCAACAGTTGCCCAATTTTTAGGTGAACCTGTTGCTTTTGTTCTTGAGGAATGAGAGAATAAGCAGCTTGCTGCACTCGGTCGTGCAAGAATTTGTAGTCAACTTGCACTGCTGTATGACAAAATTCCTCTAGCTCAGACTGCCGCAAAACTTGAGGAATTTTGTATGTATCACTCAAAGGCAAAATTAATCCCGCCACCAGTGCTGACCATAAATCAGCTGCTGTCTGAGTGAGAGATTGTTCATGGACCAGCACCAAGACGTTTAAGTTGAAGCGGTTGTTAATACAGGCAGCAAGTTTCAGCACTCGTTGGGTTGATTCTGATAATTTTTGAATTTTGCCAACCATTAACTCGACCACATTATCGGTAATCGCCCGATTTTGAATTTGCTGGATGTTCCACTGCCAACAACCTTTACGATCCCCCCTTGATCCCCCTTTATTAATTCGGAGGTCAAAAGTCAACAGTTCATCCTGATACAAGGATTTCAGCAACTGGGTGAAGAAAAAAGGATTACCTTGGGTTTTTTGGAACAACAGGTTTGCTAAAGGTTCTGCCCTTTCTGGTTGACAATCGAGTGTATCAGCAATCAATTGGGTGATATGAGGGAGTGCTAAAGGTCCCAAGGCGATCGCCTCTACAGTGGCACCCCCTGCCCGAATCTCATCCAAGGTAAGCATGAACGGATGCGTTGGGCTGACTTCGTTATCCCGATAAGCGCCAATTAGGAATAAATAGCTACTCTCCTGATCACTCATCAGCAGTTGAATTAACTTCAGCGAGGCAGAATCAGCCCACTGGAGGTCATCCAAAAACAGTACCAGTGGGTGTTCTGAATCAGTAAAGACACGAATAAATTGTTTGAAGACCAAGTTAAAGCGAGTTTGGGCTTCAGCAGGAGGCAGTTGCGATAAGGCTGGTTGTTTGCCAATAATCAGTTCGACTTCGGGAATGACATCAATAATGATTTGACCTTTGCTACTCAAAGCGTTTAAGAGTTTTTGTTGCCAAACCTGTAGGCGGCTTTGACTTTCAGTTAATAACTGCCGCATCAGTTCTTGAAATGCCTGAATCAGGGAAGCATAGGGAACATTCCGCTTAAACTGGTCAAATTTGCCAGAGATAAAATAACCCCGTTGGCGCGTAATCGGTCGGTGAATTTCATTCACCAATGAAGATTTACCGATACCTGAGTAACCCCCCACTAGCATCATTTCCGTGCTGTGATCACAAACTCTCTCAAAAGCAGCCATGAGAGTTTGCACCTCAGCTTCTCGACCGTAGAGTTTTTGGGGAATTTGAAGTTGATTGGACAAATCCTGCTGACCGAGGGGGAAGGCAACAATATCACCCGTTGTTTGTAATTGTATTCGGCATTGCTCTAGGTCTGCTTTCAGTCCGTAGGCGCTTTGGTAGCGCTCTTCGGCAGTCTTAGCAAGTAACTTCATCACCAAGTCAGATACCATTGGCACAGCTATATTTAGCTCATGGGGAGAAATCGGGATTTTAGCAATGTGGCAGTGTACCAGTTCCATTGGGTCATGGGCATCACCGAAGGGCAGTTGACCTGTGAGCAACTCGTAGAAGGTCACACCTACAGAATAGAAGTCAGTACGATAGTCCACCGTCCGGTTCATCCGCCCGGTTTGCTCCGGTGACATATAGGCAAGAGTCCCTTCTAGGAGGTTGGGGCTAATAATTTCAGAATTCTCCTTTGATAGCAAGGAAGCGATGCTGAAGTCAGTGAGTTTGACCTTACCAGTGACTGAGTTGAAGAAAATATTGTGAGGCGTGATATTTTTATGAATAATGTTGTGAGTATGCAGATCTCCCAGAGTTTCAGTCATCTGAATGGCGATGTTCAGAAAGTCAATGAGTTCCAGCCTGATAGAAGTCATTAGGCTTTTGAGGGATTGTCCGCCGAAGTCTTCTAGGATAAGTGCTAAACCATTGTTGTAGCTGATGATCTCATGAGGTTTGATGACACCTGCTACATCCAGGTTTCGAGTAATTTCGTACTCGTGTTTGAGTTGAGCAATGTCTTTGAGCGTGGGATATTCGGCTTTCAGCAGCTTGATCAAAACAGACTGTCCACTTGATGTGGCAAGTCCTCGATACACTGCTATGGTGGCATCTTCGTGAATAACTTCTGCAATACTGTAGCCAGGAAGCCGAAAGATTGCTGTTGACATTGTTGTACTCTCAAGAGATGGGAATTTATCCTGTTATGGGACAGGAAGTTAACAGGGCAGATCCATTCAGTAGAGACTCCCTGTTGAACCTATCATTTATGATTCCCACCAGAGATAAAAATCTAACTACTGCGACGTAGATTATCGATCACAAGCTCCCTTACACCTACCAACTTGCGCCCAAACTTCTATACGAAATGAATTAAAATCAGTGTTGACTAAACGCTGTACTTTCAGAATTATTAGCTTCTCTTCGGGTTTCAGCAGACCTACTTTCTGTGGCCAATTGGATCTGTGACGTGTTTCTGGTCGGTTTTTCCGTAAATTTACCGGGTTTTTCACAGTCACTACTGCTCCTATTGATGGAACAACAGGGGAATCAATACTAGGAGCTGACCGAGAATCTGAGGTTTGAAGCAGTCTGTCTACAAAAGACAAACTACTTGAGGTGTTATTAACGATACCTATCCTAATCCAGCCAATAGGGGTGATATTTCGTGTTGATCTGAGAGTTCTATTAGGTTCTGATGAAAAAATTCCTGATATATCCGGCAGCAGAGGACTTAGAAAGATCGCACTAGCGACGATTAAAATAGGTTTTGCCACCTGTATGAGACCTGCTCTAATCAGCCTTCCATAACTTGCTCTCCTCGCAAAGAAAGTAATGGTGGCACTTGTCACATAAACCAAAGCATTTGCAACAGGCATCACGGCTGCCTTAATCTGGCGAAGATATTTTTTAATAGGGAAGCGAGAACCGATAAGTTCCTTTACTTTCTCCCAGATACCTTGAGCAATACTTTCAAAAGCATGCTGATAATTTCTCCACTTGGTCACAAGTCTTTGAGCTTTGGGCAAAGCTTTGAGATTGGCAACCCTGGACTTCCAATAATCAACTCGACGGAGCAGAACAGCTATAGCGCGAGCTAGTCTAGCATTGTGCCGTTGTATAATTTGCTTCACCACTTTCACAGCTTGGATAGGTGGCGCAGACATAAGTTTGTTTTTTACTGGAGGCAAGTCTTTGAGAAAGCTGAGATTGACACCTGTACTGCTGATCTGAGGTTTTTTTTTGATAATCGGAGTCAGTTCCTCTGAAATACCTTCGATCCCAATGGCATTAACGCCAAACTTGTAGGCTACCTCAATACTTCGCCCAGCCCCTAGTGCATCGTAAAAACCAATAGCAAATTTAATCGCATCTCTACCCCCAATTGCCTGTTTCGTGCCAATCACATAATCAATGTGTTGGATAATCGCTTCAGCCTGCTGATCCGAATAGCAAGCATTAAGCACTACACACTCCACCTGATCCGTGAATAACTCAAACAGTCCAGCAACTGCCGGATTTACTAACCTTGGTTCCCCGATGACATTTTCAAGTACCAATCCTCCGTCCGTTTCACCGTGTCCGCAAAAGTGAACGATTTGCGGTTCAAAGTCTAATATGGCTCGCCGCAGGTCGTCAGAACGTACTCCCCACCTTGACTCTATGACAAATTGATTGCGTTGTTTTGACCGCCGTAATCCAAACGCAATTTCACGAACCTCCTCATCCAGACAGAGTTTTGTCGTATCTTTAGGATTTGCTGCCAGAATTAAGATTTTGGTGATTGGAGTATTACTGCTCATGTAATAATTTACTACATGTGTTAACTACTGGCAGTATAACTTTTGTGAGCAATTGATGGAACCACTCCGGGATCGATACTAAGAATCAACCTCTCGTTCCCCACAAGTTACTCCTAAAACTCTCGCACTTGTGGTACAACGTCGCGGTGGCTTCGAGTACACCTTGGCAAAAAGGTAACTTTTACGAAACCGGATTTCTCAGTGTTCACCAATTATTCAGCATCGTTCTATCAAACAAACTGGAAGTCAAAACCAACTTTGCCCATTGTTCAGTAAATAAACTGAACAAATTAGTAGTAACCGTAAATTGCTTCAAATTTTTTCCCGTAAATTTCCTCTGTATATTGGCAGTTAAGTAAGCATAAAATTTATTGATGCATTATGTAATTTACACTTACGCTTTCTTAAATGTTTTCGACATCATTTCTCTGTGAGTATGTTCGCAGAACCTAACTCACTTTTATCTGTACCAACTGGTACATTACAAATTTCGGAATTTCCCCAGACCACCGGGGGAGAAAATTGTGAATCTATCTACTTTTCTCTAGTTGTTCCTACTTACAAAGAGCGTGACAATATCCAGAATGTTGTCAGCATATTGACAAAATTGCTGGATGAATTGATTCCAGGAGACTACGAACTGATTGTGGTAGACGATGATAGCCCAGATCTCACCTGGGAAATAGCACAGTTACTGATGCCCGAATACCCCCAAATGCGGGTAATGCGGCGTCAACATGAGCGGGGACTATCCTCGGCGGTGATTCGCGGTTGGCAAGCGGCGCGGGGACAAATTTTAGGAGTGATTGACGGCGATTTACAGCATCCACCAGAGGTGCTGATGCAACTGTTACGTTCCATCGAACAGGGAGCAGATTTGGCAGTAGCTAGCCGTCATATAGAAGGCGGTGGAGTGAGCAGTTGGAGTTTTCTTCGGCGTTTCTTGTCTCGTGGCGCCCAATTGTTGGGATTAATTATTCTACCAGGGGTACTGGGTAGAATTTCTGACCCGATGAGCGGTTATTTTATGGTGCGTCGTAGTGTGATCGCAGGTTCAACACTTTATCCCGTAGGGTACAAAATTTTACTGGAGGTGATTGGGCGGGGAAATGTCGGTCAAATTGCTGAAGTCGGTTATGTATTTTGTGAGCGCAAAGAGGGTGAAAGCAAAGTTACTTGGAAGCAATATGTGGAGTATATTCATCACTTGTTGCGCTTAAAACTAGCAACTGGGAGCTTGGGAAGATTCAGCCAAAGAATAGGTTTTCCCATCAGTCGATTTATCCGCTTTGGGTTGGTGGGACTGAGTGGGGTGTTTGTGGATATGGCAGTGCTTTACTTGCTCAGTGACCCGACGACCTTGGCTTTGCCCTTGACTCGCAGTAAAATCGTTGCTGGTGAAATTGCGATTTTCAATAATTTCTTATGGAATGATGCTTGGACGTTTGCAGATGTTGCCCGGGGGCAACAGGAAAGGCGTCAACGCCTGAAGCGGTTTTTAAAATTCAACATTATTTGCCTTGCGGGATTGGTATTAAACGTACTGGTATTAAATCTGGTATTTAATTTCATCATTCCCAACCGATACATTGCCAATCTAATTGCGATCGCAGTTGCTACCATCTGGAACTTTTGGGTGAACTTGAAATTGAGCTGGCGGGTAACACAAGTTAAATAATTGGCATTTATCAGTTATAACTGTCGGTTTGCTCAAGTGGGGTTTTAAAGTCCTGTTAGTAAGTAAATTTTGAAGTTTTTTGCCAAAATCCATGATAAATCGAATAGAAAAAAAGGCTGGGATCTATAATGATAGGACTTACGCATTGACAGAAATAGTATTGTATGCAGTGGGATGAGTCAGGCA
>CAZZXJ010000078.1:12969-15494 GCA_964657905.1 uncultured Stigonema sp. | reverse complement strand
ACTGGGTTTTAAGCTGTTTTTAACTGTCTAGTTATTTCTGCCGCGCTGTACTAGTCATTTCTATCCAATTTGTCTTCCCAAAATCTGTATCTCCATGGGCTTCAATGTGACGGGAAGCATACGTGCTGGACCGCCTGAAACTCCGCCATCCACCTCGTGGATCTCTGCCGTACCAATCGATTTCACCAGTTGTGGCACAGTAGGGTTGGTTTTGTTGCTGAACAAGATTTTGAACTGCACCTTTACAGGATTGAGATTGGAGTCGATGATGACTGAGCCGACAAAGTCTGATTGGGTGCTAGTGTTGGCTATCACAACTACTTCCTCGTCGTTCAGAACCCGTGAGAAGGCTAGCACACCCTGTGGAAAATGGGAAATCCCGAAATGGAAGCCATCCCCAGAAATTGGTCGGAAGTAGAATCGTCCGTAACGCAGTGCTGGCTGTTCATTACGGACATGAGTAAGCTGTTTGATAACTTTGTAGAAAGGATGATTGGGATCAAAGGCATTTGGCTTGCCCCATAAAGCTTCACGCACATTTTGGTCAACATCCCCAACGCCATGAAGACCCTGTTCACTACCGTAATACAGGCTGGGAATACCGGGTAATGAAAACAAACAGCCAAAACCCAAAGTTGCTTGATCGTCGAACTGATGGGGATTTCCATCAGGGCTGAAGTAGAAGCGTTGTTTTTGATCGTGATTGTCCAGAAAAGTGACGAAAAAGGCGGTTGCTTCACCGTGAGAACTGATGACGTCGCGCTCTATCTCTTTGCGCTGATGATACATCTCAACTAATTCACTTGGCGGCAAGCTTCCTTTTGCCACATCAGGAAGCTTGAAGAAAAGAGGGAAATCGAGTGAAGCATCCACACCAACTAAGTCACCTGACTTTGAGATATTGCGACCAATGAATTGTGAAATTTTCTGCTCATTATCGTAAACCTCACCGTATGTGAAGAAATTTTTCTTCCCGACACTAAGAGCGAACTCGCGGATGGCATTACCGAAAGTCAGGGCGAAATTTGGATCGAGATACTTTAGGGTGTCAATCCGGAATCCATCAATGTCATATTTAGCAATCAGGTACTGAAAGCTGCGAATCAAAACATTCCCCAGATCCTGGTTGCTGGTGAGGAGTTGCTTGAGGGAAGAGAAGTCACCAATGGTTTCTGCTCCACCTGGCTTGGGATGTCCTTGCCGCCGGAAAAATTCATTGCGACGTAGCTCGTCTGGAAAAACTGTGGCATCATCTGGTGGGTTGTGGATGTTCTGAACCACTTGCCAATCCGCTCGTGCTTTACCTTTTTCATCTCGCCAATTCACTGTGTAGGGAGTGTCAGAGAAAGTATCCCCCGAATCCTTAGACTCGTAAGCGAAGACGTCGCCGGTGTGATTGAGGACGATATCGAAGATGATGTAAATGCCCTGAGAGTGAGCCTCATCAATTAAAGTCCGCAATTCCTGATCGACATTGTTTGGATTCGAGGCGAAGCGTGGGTCTATTGTTAAAAAATCCTGAATTCCATAGCCATGATAGGTGCCATCGTTCGACTCGCCATTGAGAAACTGGCAATTCTTCAACACTGGTGTGAACCAAATTGCACCTACTCCCAGTTTCTTAAGGTAATCGAGCTTCTGTCGAATCCCCTCAATTGTTCCGCCCTGAAAGCCGCCAAACTTAGCATCGTAGGGCAGATGTTTGGGATCTGATGCTGGATTGTTGAAACGATCCACCATGAGAAAGTAAATCCAGTGATCGCGCCAATCTTCCGGGGATGGAGTTAGTTTTCTCGAACGTGCTTGATTAAGTACAGCTTGTACATCGTCACTTTTGATTGAGGTAGGCATGAATTTTCCTGGTATCTTTAAAAGTCAAATAGCACTAAGTACAAAATTTCACATTTATTCCAAGCGAAGAATGCTAAAGCGCAATTACAAGCAGCACTGAGAATTTGTGAACTGTACTTAAGCTCTACCTAAATAGGCGTAGGTGAAATCAAGTTATGCACTTTTGAACTGTCTGCCTACTCAAGTCAACTGATCCAGGCGGCGAGAAAAAGAAAACAAGCCTGCGTGAAATTCATAAATTGCACCCAAAGTCAATATCATTCGAGGAATTCAAAATCAAGACAATCTCCCCGATCGCCATCAAGGAGAATCTTGGTAAAGCTTTGAGGATAGATCGTCAGGCACACCTTTTACATGAATACCTAAAGACCAGCACATAGTTTTAAGCAAGACTTTGTATAGACGAGCTATTGGTCAGTTTTTGGCTGTTTTGGTAACTCAGTCACAAATTATTTCATTCTCAGGTTTGAACTCAATTAACTGCCTGATTTGATAAAGATATAGATATAGAGATGAAAAATTAATGATGTTCAAACATTAAAAGGACATATTGATCTCAAGGAGATGTAATGAGAAAACGAATTATTGTAAGCAGTATGCTTGCACTCCCACTCGCTGTTGCCTTCCTCCCCAAACAAGCATCAGCAAAAGTGTTTGTTCCCCCGCCTCCCATC